>NZ_JBQHTS010000007.1:0-108591 GCF_052065595.1 Collinsella sp. HCP28S3_E12 | reverse complement strand
GATGACGCGGAAACGGCCCCTCCCGGGGCCGTTTCAGTTCCAGATCGTTGTTTTCGCCCGCTGAGCTGGGCCTATGCCGGAATCTCTCCCACAGAAACCACCGAAGAGCCAAAAACAATCATTCGATGCAGCCCTTTCTGCTGGCATAAAAAGCGTGGCCGAGGGCGGTGATGCCCTGGCCACGCTCGTGTTCTATAACGGTGCGCGTCCTAACGGTCGGCGAGCGGCTTGTACTCCAGTGGCTCGATTACCGGACGGTATGCCGGGCGAATAATACGATGCGCGCAGAAGAGCTCTTCCATGCGGTGCGCCGACCAGCCTGCCATGCGCGCGACGGCGAACAGCGGCGTAAAGAGCGTCTCGGGCACGCCGAGCATCTTGTAAATAAAGCCTGTATACAGGTCGATGTTGGCACAGATGGGTTTGGTCATGCCGTGGTCCCGCATCACCTGCGGCGCTAGGCGCTCAATACGCTCGATGAGCGCGAACTCCTCGCCCAGGTCCTTCTTGGCGGCCAGCGTGCGCGCGTAGTGGCGGCAGACCTCGGCGCGCGGGTCGCTGAGCGTGTAGACGGCATGTCCCATACCGTAGATGAGCCCCGTGCCGTCGAAGGCCTGCTTGTCCAAGATCTTGCCCAGATAGGAAGCGACCTCGTCGTCGTCTTCCCAGTTGGAAACGTGCGCGCGAATGTCCTCGTGCATGGATACGACCTTGGCGTTGGCGCCGCCGTGGCGTGGGCCCTTGAGCGAGCCGATGGCCGCGGCGTAGGCCGAATACGGGTCGGTGGCCGACGACGACAGTACGCGGCAGGCGAACGTGGAATTGTTGCCGCCGCCGTGCTCGGCATGGAGCATAAGCATCACGTCGAGCAGCATCGCCTCGTCGCGGGTAAACGCCATGCCGCCGCGCAGCACCTGCAAAATGGTCTCGGCCGTGGACAGGCCGGGCGTGGGGTGCGGCACATGCACCTCGGAGCCGCGACGCTTGGCGACCGAAGCCATGTGCGCGAAGGCGGCAATACGGGGCAGACGGGCGAGCATGGAGATGGCAACATCGATCTCGTGCTCGGGGGTGATCACGTCGGGCTCGGCGTCGAAGGCATAGAGCAGCAGCACGGCGCGCTGAAGCACGTTCATGATGCTCGACGACACCGTGGTCATCGGGAATTCCTTAACGTACTCGTCGCTCAGGTGCCTAAACGCGCCCAGACGCCCGCAAAAGCCGTCGAGCTCATCCTTGTTGGGCAGCGAGCCCGTGATGAGCAGGTAGGCGACTTCTTCGTAGCCGTAGCGGTTCTCGGCCTGGGCATTGTTGACCAGATCTTCGATGCTGTAGCCACGAAGCGTGAGCTTACCCTGATCGGGCACAGCCTTTCCGTCGACCTTGTTGTAGCCGTGCACGTCCGAGATACGGGTGAGGCCCGCGACCACGCCCGATCCGTCGGCATTGCGAAGACCGCGCTTAACATTGTGCTCGACAAACAGGCCCTCGTCATAAGGCTCGGTGGGCATGCCGTAGTATAGATTTTCGCTTTCGGGCGAAATCTGGCGGCTTGCTTCGTAGTCCAAGACCAGGCGGCTCAGGTGGTCGTCGAAGCGGTAATAGATTTTCTTGGCGTCGTAGGCCATGCGCGCTCCTCTCCGGGCTATGTGGCGACGTTGCGCCTGGGCGCACGTTGGGCCGTCGTCACGCAGCCTGTTCGCTACAGGCGGTACATAAAGTTAAAGACGTCCTCGCGCTGGATGGACACGTTGACGCCCGAAAGCTCGCCGGCCTCGGCCAGGGCCTTCTGCAGCTCGGCGAAGTCGAGCTTGGACTCGGCGGTGTCGGCCAGCATGGTCATGGTGAAGATGTCCTCGATAATGGACTGCGTAATGTCGCGGATGTCGACATTGGCTTCGCCCAGGACGCGGGTGACGCCGGCGACAATGCCGGGGCGGTTCTTGCCAAGGACGGTGATGACGATACGGGAGGACGAGATCTCGGCCATGGGAAACCCTTTCGCGTGTTAGCGGCGCGCGGCGGCGCTCCGCTACGGTACAGTGTTCATCATTGTACCTGTCCCGTGCAAAAAGGGGCACCTTTGCTGCGGCGTTACACGTCTGCAACATGGAGCGCTTGTCTCGTAGGGTGTATTTTTGGCACCTTGGACAGCTCGGGCGGCTCTGTTGGCGCCGCGATCGGGCAGATTCACCTGTGTACTCCGGCGTAAAGACCGTGAACCTTTTGTGGGACGCTCGGCGCCGTGGTACCATAGCCGAGTTTGTTGTCTTGGTCGGAAACCAAGACGCCTTATGCGCTGATCGGTAACCAGCGCCTGACCAATAAGGAGTCCTACCATGAAGCAGGGTATCCATCCCCAGTATGTCGAGTGCACGGTGACGTGCTCCTGCGGCAACACCTTCAAGACGCACGCTACCGTGTCCGAGATGAGGGTCGAGCTTTGCAACGAGTGCCACCCGTTCTACACCGGCCAGCAGAAGTTCGTCGACACCGGTGGACGCGTCCAGCGCTTCGCCGACAAGTTCGGTGGCGCTGCTGCCGCCCAGCTCAAGAAGGCCGAGGAGGCCAAGGCTGCCAAGGCCGCCAAGGCTGCTGAGGCCGAGGCCGCTCGCAAGGCCGCCGCTGAGGCTAAGGCTGCCGAGAAGGCCAAGCGTGCCGCTAAGTTTGCCGAGGAGGCTGCCAAGCAGGCCGCCGAGGCTCCCGCAGAGGCTCCCGTCGAGGAGGCCGCTGCCGAGGCCGAGACCACCGAGGCTGCTGAGTAAATAGCTCGCCGAGGAATCGCTCGCATTCATGGCAAAAGGGCCGTGCACCCAATTGGTGCACGGCCCTTTTCTTATCGACGCAAAGTAGCACGTCCTCTTTGCACCGAACGGTGGGGATTTTTCGTTTGCCCAGATAAAACCTGCCAAAATAAACCTGTCCCTTTTTGGCAGGTAACCGATAGGAGGCTACGTGGACACATCGACGTCCTTGGGCAATCGCGAGCTCGCGGTGGCAAAGAAGCGTGCGCTCGATGCTGCCTATTTTAGGAAGGGTATCGCTGTCGCGGCGCTTTCGAGCTGCATGTATGCGCTGTACACGGCCTTTGTTACCGCCGGTCAGCTCTTTGGCGTTTGGGCCGGTTGGTTCGATGCATTTGCTCCCTCCGGCCTTTTGGCGGTATTCATCTTGCCCACGATCGCCTCGGGCGTCAATGACGTGCTGAGTGCCGTCTGGGCCACGTTTTTCACTGCCGGTCAGGGCAAACTCGCCGACCTAGGCCGCTGCATCGCCTCAAAGCCCGGCGTCATCGTTATCGCCGCCGCCTTCATTGGCGGGCCCATCGCTTCTGCCGCCTACGTTATCGCGCTTTCGCAGGCAGGCACGCTTGCCGTGCCCATCGCCGCGCTCAACCCCGCGATCGGTGCGGTGCTCGCCCGCGTGCTCTACCGACAGCCGCTTAGCCCCCGTGTCGTCACCGGCATCGTTGTCTGCGTGTTCGCCGGCGCCATGATCGGTAGCGCCGGCCTGAGCGGGCAGGCATCTTCCGGCATGGCGCTCGGCCTGGGTCTGGCGCTGTTAGCCGCCCTGTGCTGGGGCGTCGAGGGATGCGTGGGCGGCCGCGCCACCTGCATGATCGATCCTCAGATTGCCATCAACATCCGTCAGCTTGTCTCGGGCGTCGGCAACCTGTGCTTGGTACTGCCGGCCCTAACCTTGGCATGCGGAGAGCCCCTTGGTCAGAGTTACGTCCTTGTCGCCCAAGCGCTCACCGACAAATCCTCCGTCGTGTTTTTCGCCTGCTCCGGTTTTGCCGCCTACTTTTCGTTTATGAGCTGGTATCGCGCCAACTCCATGTGCGGCACGGCGCTGGGCATGGCCATCAACGGCACCTATACCTTTACAGCGCCGCTGTTTACGTGGATTATCGTCGGCCTGGTCTTGGGCTTTGACGGCTACGCGCTTCCGTCCGTCGCATGGGTGGCGGCCGTCGTCAACCTCGTCGGCATTTGCCTGATCGCCGTGAATCCCCTCGACATGGTTAAAAAGGACGGTGATCGGGATGCTTCCGCTTAACTATGCCATGCTCGATTATTTTGTTTGCCATGACGAGGCTTGCGTCGACGATGTGATGGCCGATCTCGCGGCCGAGTATGCATCGTTTGCCGCCTTTGCAAGGCCGCGCATGCAGGAGGCGCTCATGACCGCGCACAAGAATGGCCTGATTGACGAGGCGCGCTTTGATTTGGATGCCGAAGGCGAGCTTCGCGTCTACTATCGGGCGAGCGCCGAGCAGCGCAAAGTTATCGGCGCTTATCTGGGCCGTAGCCATTAAAAATAAAACGCCCTTTTTGGCAGGTCGGTCGTAGTTATTACGTGGGGGATGAGGTCGAGCGTATAGCGTGCGCCCCGTTTGGCTAAAGTACAACTATCTGTGTTTAACTCGCCCAGTGCAGTGCGCTACGGGCGATGGCCAAAAAAGGAAAACCACATGGGATTCATGTCAAAGCTGCTCTCCTTTGGATCCGATAAGGACCTTAAGCGCTACTACAAGATCGTTGACCAGATCAACGGGCTTGAGCCTCAGTTTGAGAAGATGACCGAGGAGGAACTTCGCGGCCAGACCGATAAGTTCCGCGAGCGTTATGCTAACGGCGAGTCGCTTGACGACATGCTCCCCGAGGCCTTTGCCACCGTGCGCGAGGCTTCAAAGCGCATCACGGGCATGCGTCACTTTGACGTACAGCTCATCGGCGCCATGGCGCTGCACGAGGGTCATATCGCCGAGATGAAGACCGGCGAAGGCAAGACGCTCGTCTCCACCCTGGCCGGCTATCTTAACGCCATCGCCGGCAAGGGCGTGCATGTCGTTACCGTCAACGACTACCTGGCAAAGCGCGACTCCGAGTGGATGGGCCGCATCTACAAGTATTTGGGCATGACCGTCGGCCTGCTGCAGAACAACATGCCGCTCGAGCTTAAGCGCCCGGCCTACCAGGCCGATGTCACCTACGGCACCAACTCCGAGTTTGGCTTTGACTACCTGCGCGACAACATGGTCACCCGCCCCGAGCAGCGCGTCCAGCGCGGCCACAGCTACGCTATCGTCGACGAGGTCGACTCCATCCTGATCGACGAGGCCAGGACCCCGCTGATCATCTCGGGCGCCGGCACCAAGTCGGCCAGCACCTACAAGGACTTCGCGCGCGCCGTGCGCGGGCTGGAGCGCGGCGAGGACGTGTCGCACGATATGCTCACCGCCACCGAGGACGTGGAGCCCACGGGCGACTACGTCATGGACGAGGCCAAGCACACCATTGCCGCCACCGAGCGCGGCCTCAAGAAGATCGAGCGCCGCCTGGGTATCGAGGACATCTACGCCGACCTTTCGGGCCAGCTGGTCAACCACCTGCAGCAGGCGTTGAAGGCCCAATACATGTTCCACCGCGACAAGCAGTACGTCGTTACCAACGGCGAGGTCAAGATTGTCGATGAGTTCACCGGCCGCATCATGGAGGGCCGTCGCTACTCCGAGGGCCTGCATCAGGCTATCGAGGCCAAAGAGGGCGTGCTCGTGCGCGAGGAGAACCAGACCCTTGCCACCATCACCCTGCAGAACTACTTCCGTCTGTATGACAAGCTCTCCGGCATGACCGGTACGGCGCTTACCGAGGACGCCGAGTTCCGCGAGATCTACAAGCTGCCCGTCGAGGTCATTCCCTCCAACAAGCCCGTGCAGCGTGTCGATCACGAGGACCTGGTGTACCGCACCATCCAGGCCAAGTACAACGCCGTTGCCAATGATGTCGAGCAGCGTCACGCCAAGGGCCAGCCGGTCCTGGTCGGTACCGTCTCCATCGAGAGTTCCGAGAAGCTATCGGCAGCCCTTACCAAGCGCGGCATCGCACACGAGGTCCTCAACGCAAAGCACCACGAGCGCGAGGCTCATATCGTGGCCCAGGCCGGTCGTTACGGCGCCGTGACCATCGCTACTAACATGGCCGGTCGTGGTACCGACATCCTGCTGGGCGGCAACCCCGACGAGCTGGTGCGCGAGCGCCTGGAGTACGAGGGCCTGACCATGGAGGACGTGACGCCCGAGCAGCTCGAGCAGTTTAACGCCGAGGCCAAGGAGACCTGCAAGGCCGAGCGCGAACGCGTGCTTGCCGCCGGCGGCCTGACCGTCATCGGCACCGAACGCCATGAGTCCCGCCGTATCGACAATCAGCTGCGTGGCCGCTCCGGTCGTCAGGGCGATCCGGGCGAGACCCAGTTCTACCTGTCGCTCGAGGACGATCTGATGCGCCTGTTCGGTGGCGACAAGATGGACCGCGTCTCCAAGATGATGGTCACGGCAGAAATGGGCGACGACATGCCCATCCAGCACAAGATCATCTCCAAGGCCGTCGAGAGCGCCCAGCACAAGGTCGAGAGCATCAACTTCTCCATGCGCAAGAGCGTTCTTGAGTACGACGACGTGATGAACAAGCAGCGCCAGGTTATCTACGCCGAGCGCAACAAGATTCTGGACGGTAAGGACCTGACCGACCACATCACCGAGGTCATGCACGACACCGTGTACCGCTGCGTGCAGGAGTTTTGCGCTAAGGACAGCCACGACGGCGAGCGCGACCTCGATGGCCTGCGCAAGTGGGTTGTGGAGCTGACCGGCCATATCGATACGCCCAAGTTCCCCGACGAGGATTACGAGGCCCTTGCTGCCGATGTCCTGGCCTACGTCGAGAAGTGCTACAACATGAAGGCCGAGCGCCTGGGTGAGGACCTCATGCGCGAGCTCAACACCCAGGTCATGCTGCGCGTCATCGATACCCGCTGGATGAACTACCTGCAGGAGATGGACTACCTCAAGACCGGTATCGGCCTGCGCGGCTTTGGTCAGCGCGACCCGCTGGTCGAGTACAAGACTGAGGCCTATGGTGCCTTCCAGATGCTCGTTGACACCATGTACGAGGATTACCTGCGCACCGTCCTGCGCATCGAGATCAAGGCCGCCCCGCAGGCTGTGGAGCGCAAGGAGGACCCCGCGCTCGAGGGTGCGCGCTTCTCCGGCCCCGCCGACGTCGATGGCGACAACGGCAACTCGGTCCTGCGCAAGGAGGCACGGGCACAGGCTCGCACGGCCGTCCAGGGCGGACCGGCAGCTGTCAACAACGGCGCTAAGGTGACCACCTACCGCAAGTCCGAGAGCGACGACCCGTATGTCAACGTGGGTCGCAACGAACCGTGCCCTTGCGGCAGCGGCAAGAAGTTCAAGTACTGCCACGGCAGGAATCGTTAATGGCGGATGCTTTAGAGGTAACGCCCGCCGAGCTGGACGCGTTTGCGGACCGGCTCGGCGAGGTTGAGTCGTATCTTCATTTGGACGAGAAGCGCACCCACGTGACCGAGCTTGAGGCCAAGAGCGTCGCTCCCGGCTTTTGGGACGACGCCGATGACGCTCGCGCCACGATGGAAGAGATTGCGCGCGCCAAGGAGGATATCGCCGCCGTGGATACCGCGCGCGGCGAGCTCTCCGATGCCCGCGCGGCGCTGGAACTTGCCGAGGAAATGGGCGATGACCCCGATGCCGCTGCACTGCGTGAGGAGGCTGCCGCCACGGCTGATCGTCTGGCGCGCGCCATCGATGAGCTCGAACTTTCGAGCTGGTTTACCGGCGAGTTCGATCACGGTGACGCGATTGTGACTATCAAGCCCGGACAGGGCGGCTTGGAGGCGCAGGACTGGACCTTCATGCTCTTTAAGATGTACATGAAGTACTGCCAGCGCCGCGGCTGGAAGGTCACCATCAACGATTGCCCCGCTGCCGAGGTCATTGGCATTGATCGCGCGACCTTTACCGTTGAGGGCAAGGATGCCTTCGGTATGCTTCGTGCCGAGGCCGGCGTTCACCGTTTGGTGCGCATTAGCCCCACCGATGACAAGAAGCGTCGACAGACTACGTTTGCCGGCGTCGAGGTCATTCCGGTGCTGCCCGACGATATCGATATCGAGATCAACCCCGACGATATCCGCGTCGACGTGTACCACGCAAGCGGCCCGGGCGGCCAGGGCGTCAACACCACCGACTCCGCCGTGCGCGTGACGCATTTTCCCAGCGGCATTGTAGTGACCTGCCAAAATGAGCGCAGCCAGATTCAGAACAAGGCCGCGTGTATGCAGATTCTCAAGGCCCGTCTGTACGAGATTGAGCTCGAGAAGCGCGCCGAGGCGCTCGACGAGATCCGCGGTCCCAAGACCACGATTGGCTTTGGCAACCAGATCCGCAGCTACGTGCTCTATCCGTATCAGATGGTCAAGGACCTGCGCTCGGGCGTGGAGACCAGCAACGTCGACGCCGTTCTCGACGATGGCGACTTGGATCCGTTTGTGATCGGCTACCATCGCTGGGCTACCGGCAATGCTGATGCGGAGTCTCCGTCCGCTTAAGCCCCGGGTGAGTCACGGACCGACACTAAACTCTGGACAGGCGGTTTTATATCCAGAGCAAACCCGCCGCGGGGTGGTTTTTCCTCGGCGAATCGGTAGAATCAAATACGGTAAGAAGTTCAAAGCGCACCCAAGGGGGTGCGCTTTTTTGAGGGAGGTAGCATGGCATATCGTCTGGATATCAAGCGCATTCTTTCAATGAACTTCTTCCGCGATCTACCCCAGATCATGCTTGGGTGCGCTTTGGCGGCCATCGCGACCGACCTGTTTTTGATTCCCAACGGTCTTGCCGCCGGTGGCGTTACGGGCCTTGCGACTATTATCCAGGCGGTCGGTGCCGCGCGGGGCGTGTCGCTGCCCGTCGGTATCCAAACCATCGTGATGAATGCCTTGCTGTTGCTGGTCGTCATGCGCGAGGGCGGCATGTTCTATGTGGTACAGACGGCGACAGGCTTTGTGCTACTGGGCTTCTTTACCGACCTGTTTGCCCCGTTTGTAGCGCCTCTGGCAGATGCAGACCTGATGCTTCCCGCTATGTGGGGCGGCATTATCACGGGCATTGGTTACGGCATGGTGTTACGCGCCGGCGCCAACACCGGCGGCTCCGACACCATCGGCCAGATTATCTCACGTAATACCTCGCTGCCGGTGGGTTCGACCGTCATGGCGATCGATGTCGCCGTATGCGCGGCATCGGCCCCCGTCTTCTCTCTAGAGAACGCGCTGTATGCAGGGCTTTCGATGGTAATTAGCGGCTATGTGATCGACGCTGTGGTCGATGGCGGCAACAAGCGCCGTATGGTGCTCATCATCTCGGAGAATTTCCCCGATATCGCGGCCGATATCATGTATGGCCTGGGTCGCGGCTGCACTAAATTTAAGGCGACCGGCATGTATTCGGGCGCTGAGAAGCCGGTGATTATGGTGATCGTTAGCCGCCGCGAGCTCAATACACTCAAGACCATCGTGCGCGAGCGCGATCCTCAAGCTATCGTGACGGTCGCCGACGTTACGGAAGCCTTCGGTGAGGGGTTCAAGGACATTAACGCGTAGGGCAGACTGCGCTCCATCCAAAAGACGTTCACATTGATAAACCGATTCATCAGCGGGTCTGCCAGCTAAATTATTCAAATAATGATAAAAACTCTGGTAAAGCCTTCAGTTTCCAGCATAATGAATGGCGCACGTGCATTGCGGCTGGGTTGGGATTACCTTCTGCGCCGTGCGCATCTTGTCTAAAGAGGATGAAAGGAAGGCACAATGAGCGACGAAGAGCTCAAAAAAGTTGCCAACGAGGTAAGGAAGGGCATCGTCACCGGCGTGCACGCTGCCAAGTCCGGCCATCCGGGCGGTTCGCTCGGCTCTGCCGACATCATGACTTATCTGTACTTTGAGGAAATGAATGTCGACCCGGCCGATCCTCGCAAGGCCGACCGCGACCGCTTTGTGCTCTCCAAGGGCCATTGCGCTCCGGGTCTGTACGCCGTGCTCGCCGAGCGCGGATTCTTCCCCAAGGAGGACCTCGAGACGCTGCGCCATATCGGCAGCCACCTGCAGGGCCACCCCAACATGAACGACACCCCGGGCGTCGACATGTCCACCGGCTCGCTGGGCCAGGGCATCTCCGCCGCCGTGGGCATGGCCGTCGCCGCCAAGCACTGGGGCGATACTTACCGCACGTACGCCCTGCTGGGCGACGGCGAGAGCGAGGAGGGCCAGGTCTGGGAGGCCGCCATGTTTGCCGGCAATCAGCAGCTCGACAACCTCTGTGTGATCGTTGACCACAACGGTCTGCAGATTGACGGTCCCGTCGAGGAGGTCAACGATCCCATGCCGCTCGCCGACAAGTTCCGCGCCTTTAAGTTCCACGTGGTGGAGCTCGCCGACGGCAACGACTTCGGTCAGATTCGCGCCGCCTTTGCCGAGGCTCGCGCCACCAAGGGTCAGCCTACCGCCATTATCGCCGAGACCATGAAGGGCAAGGGCGTTTCCTTTATGGAGAACCAGGTTGGTTGGCACGGCAAGGCCCCCAACGATGAACAGTTTGAGCAGGCCATGGCAGAGCTCACGGCCGCCGGAGAGGAGCTCTAGGATGGCAGACGTCAAGAAAATCGCCACGCGTGTAAGCTACGGCGAGGCCCTCGTTGAGCTCGCTGCCGAGCACGACGACTTTGTGGTCCTCGACGCCGACCTGGCTGCCGCCACGCAGACCGGTAAGTTTAAGGCCGCCTGCCCCGACCGCTTCTTCGATGTGGGCATTGCCGAGAGCAACCTGATGGGTGTCGCCGCCGGTATCGCGACCACCGGTCGTACTGCCTTTGCGAGCACCTTTGCCATGTTTGCCGCCGGCCGCGCTTTTGAGCAGGTCCGTAACTCCATCGGCTATCCGCACCTCAACGTCAAGATCGGCGCCACGCACGCCGGTATTTCGGTGGGCGAGGACGGTGCCACGCACCAGTGCTGCGAGGATATCGCCCTTATGCGTGTTATCCCTGGCATGACCGTGATTGTCCCGGCCGACGACGTGGAGGCCCGCGCCGTGGTCCGCGCCGCCTACGAGTGCGACGGCCCCGTGTACATGCGCTTTGCCCGTTTGGCCTCGCCGGTCATCAACGACCCCGAGACCTACAAGTTCGAGCCGGGCCGCGGCATCGTCATGCGTGAGGGCGCCGATGTGACCATCATCGCCTGCGGCCTGATGGTTGGCGAGGCTCTCGAGGCTGCCGAGCAGCTCGCTGCCGAGGGCATCGACGCCGAGGTCATCAACATGCACACCATTAAGCCCATCGACGCCGATCTGATCGTCAAGAGCGCCGCCAAGACCGGCCACGTCGTGACCGTCGAGGAACACTCCGTGATCGGTGGCCTGGGCAGCGCCGTTGCCGACGTGCTCTGCGAGCAGTGCCCGACGCCGCTCAAGAAGATTGGCGTCAACGACACCTTTGGCGAGTCCGGCCCGGGCGCCGAGCTCCTGCACAAGTACGGCCTGGATGCCGCCAACATCGTGGCAACCACCAAGGAGTTCTTGGCCTAGGGCAAGACGAGGCAAAGTATCGCTTTAGCAACCGTATGCAAGCCACAACAGGGGCGCACCCAAAGAGGGCGCCCCTGTTTTTTGTGGGCAACAAACAAATCGGGCCCGCACCAAGCAAGGGCTTCCTCCGGGAAGCGGGCCCAGACCAGCAAAGTGCAACTCAGCCCTCCCAACTTTGTATATGCGGCACCCCAAGAAAAACGCGGCGACTCCTTAGTAGCCGCAGGCCGCGCACAGGGCTACCTCCCAAATCATTCCGCAGGACGGAGGAGTCCCCGCAGCGCGAAGCGCACAGCGGGGACTCCGACATGTCCGAGGACGATTTGGGAGGTAGCCCTGTGCGCGGCCGGTGAGACCAAAACCTTGCCATGCTTCTTATGTGCAGCGAAGCTAATGCTGCTAAAATACAAAGCGCTCATGTAGTTTAAACGCACGATGATAAGGAGCACCAGTGGGTAACCACTTCCGTACCTCCGGTGCGGGCGATGAGGCCCCCAAGACACGGCAAGGTGTCCCGGGCACACGTTTCGCCACTCCGGATTCAGAGGGCCAGCATATTGCTCAGGCCCCCGCACAGCCGGCAGATCAGGCACGGCCGGCATCCGATCCCTTTGCCTACAATCCCACCAGCGATGTCGAGCTTTCTGCCGCTGCGGGCTTTGAGCCCGTCCAAAAGGTGACTGCTCGCGTGAACCAGCCTCAGACGTCAGCCGAGCCTCAGCCGACCATGGCGGGCATTCCCGATCCCATGGTTCCTGCTACGCCCGCGCCGCAGCCGGCGCAGTCCGGCCTCTTTGCCGGCATTCCCGATCCTATGCAGCCCGCTGCGCCCATAGTCGAGAATGATCAGGCTGCCGAGGTCGCAAGTCTTGACAATGCGCTCAACAACCCCGATTTTACGTCGGTGTTCGCGCCTATCGATCCGCAGGCAAGTCGCAAGAAGATGGCCAAGCAGGCCGGTGTCGAGCCCGTCATTCTGATGGAGCATGTCACCAAGATCTACCCGGCACAGCCCAACAAGCCCGCACTCGACGACATCAACATCGAGATCTATCCGGGTGAGTTCGTCTTCTTGGTCGGTCATTCCGGATCGGGTAAGACCACGCTGCTTTCCACGCTCAACCGTGATGTCAGGCCTACGAGCGGTCGCATTTTGGTCGCCGGTCAGGATCTCATGAAAATCAAGAACCGCAAGGTTCCCTTCCTGCGCCGCCAGATTGGCGCCGTGTTCCAGGACTTTAAGCTTCTGCCGCAAAAGACCGCCTATGAAAACGTGGCGTTTGCCCTGCAGTGCATAGGCAAGCCCAAGGGCGTCATTCGCAGCCAGGTGCCCGAGGTACTGCGTCTGGTCGGTTTGGCCGATCAGATGGACTCGCTGCCCGATCAGCTTTCCGGCGGCGAGCAACAGCGCGTGGCCGTCGCCCGCGCCATGGTCAACCGTCCGCCGCTGCTGATTTGCGACGAGCCAACGGGCAACCTCGACCCGGCAATTTCGCTCGGCATCATGAAGCTGCTCGAGCGCATTAACCGCACCGGCACGACCGTGATCGTGGCTACCCACGATCGCGAGATGGTCGATAGTATGCATCGTCGCGTGATCGCCCTCGAGGGCGGCCACGTAATCCGCGACCAGGAGAGGGGAGGTTACGGCAACTATGGCACCAACTAACGTGGGCTATTCGCTCAAAGAGGCAATGAGCCACTTCTTCCGTAACTGGACCACCTCGCTCGGCGCCGTCATCACGATTTTCCTTTCGCTGTTTATCATCGGCCTGTTCATCATGGGTTCCGCGATGCTGAACTCCGTGATCGGCACCGTTGAGGACCAGGTTGTTATCAACGCGTTTATTAGCGATGACGCCGACCAGGCCGACGTCCAGGCTTTCGAGAGTGAGCTCAAGACGTGGAACAACGTTAAGTCCGTGACCTATAAGGACAAGGACGACGCGCTGGCCGAGTACACGAGCAAGATGTCGGGTAACGCCGACGCCACTCTGAGCGCACTTGACGGCCAGAATCCGCTGCCTGCTTCGTTCGCGATCGAGATGGACGATCCGTCCCAGGTCGAGAGCACGGCCAAGAAGCTCAAGAAGAACTCCGATTTCCAGAAGATCGCGGATGACGGTGACGTTGATGCGAGCGTTCTGTACGGTCAGGAGGAAGTGAGCCGCCTGTTCCAGGTGACGAACTACATCCGCATCGCTGCCGTTGTGCTTGTTGGTTTGCTGACGTTTATCGCGTTCATCTTTATCAACAACACGATTCGCCTGTCGATTACGGCTCGCCGCCGCGAGATTGCTATCATGCGCCTGGTGGGCGCCAGCAATGGCTTTATTCGCGGTCCGTTTATCACCGAGGGCGTGCTGCAGGCCGTTTTGGGCTCGCTGCTTTCCATCGGTGTTTTGGAGCTGCTTCGCAACCTGTTGGTTCCGCGTCTTCAGGAGAGCATTGGCTGGATGTCGTTTGCGCTGCCGATGCAATACTACCTGGTGACGTATGCCGCACTGATCCTGGTCGGCGTGATCATCGGTCTCTTTGGTTCCGCCATTGCCATGCGTCGCTACCTGCGCGTGTAGACACAGCTGGAATAAGTTTTGCTAACGGGCCGTCCCGCTCTGGGGCGGCCCGTTTTTTGATCCCGTGCGACGGAGGAAAAGGGCTCACCGGCAGTTCGGCTTGTCTCGATAATTCGATTTTCTCCGTCACATAGGGATCATGATGCGAGGTGCGTGCCCTGTTGTTGATTGGGTAGACTCATTGATGCGTGCGGTTTAGGCCTGCACGGTGTTTTGACATGATGCGGTTGCGCCTGCGGGCCCCGCAACAGATAGTAAGGAGGCGCCATGGGGCGCAATAACAAACATAAGCGTAGCGCTCGCAACAAGCGCGCGCCAGTGCGCAGCGAGCGGCGTCCCAGCCTGACGGGCCGCGTGCAGCTCCATGAGCATAGCGCCTATGTTGTCACCGATAATGGCGACTATAAGGTTATGGGTCGCGGCAAGCGCGAGATTATGGACGGCGACATCGTGGCCGTGAGCATTAAGACCGGACCGCGCGGCGATCGCCGTGCCGTGATCGAGGGCGTTGTCGAGCGCGCGGCCATAAGCGTGGTGGGCACGTATCAGACGGCAGGCCCCCTCGGTGTGATCGAGCCGCTTGATTCGCGTCTCAAGGCCGATTTCTTTATGTTGCCCGAGGATACTTCGGCGGAGCGTTTGGGCGTGCATCCGGGCGATGCAGTCGTCGCACGCATTTTGAGCTATCCGACACGCTTGGAATCGGGCACCGTGACTCTTGAGCGCCGCATTGGCGGCGACGATGCACCCGACTTGGGCGTTCAATATGTCATGGCTCGTTACGGCTATACCGATAGTTATCCCGAGACCGCCCTTGCCGAGGCCGAGGAGCTATCGCTCGACGTGGCGACAGCTCTTAAAGACCCACTTCGCCGTGATCTGCGCGACCGTTTTATCATCACGATCGATCCGGTCGACGCGCGCGACTTTGACGACGCCATCTCGTTGGAGCGCACGACGCAGGGCGGCTACAAGCTGGGTGTCCATATCGCCGATGTATCGCATTATGTGGCCTGGGATGGACACATCGACCTAGAGGCTCGCCATCGCACGACGTCGGTGTACCTTGCCGATCGCGTGCTCCCCATGTTGCCCGAGCGCCTGTCGAATGACCTGTGTTCCTTGCGCCCCGACGAGGATCGCCTGGCGTTTACCGTCGACATCGAGCTCGATGCGCAGGGGCACGTCCGCCACTACGATCCGTATCCCAGTGTGATTCGCTCGCGCGTGCGCATGGACTATGACGGTGCCGAGGCACTGCTGGTGCGTGCCGGTGCGGTGGAGTACTCCGTGTTGAAAGGTGCCGCCGAGGATGTTGCTGCAGCCGAGGCGTCGCGCGAGGAGGCGCTTGAGCGCGGTTTGACTTGCGAAGAGACTGCCCGCGACTACGACGTGGATCTGAGCGATTTCCTAGTTGCTGCCAACGAGCTTGCCGAGCGACGCCGTCGCATTCGCCGTGCGCGCGGCTCGGTCGACTTTGACACGGCGGAGATTCGCGCTTTGCTGGACGAGGACGGCATTCCCGTGCAGATCGTGGCCCGCGAGCGCTCGTGTGCCACGTCGCTCATCGAGGAAGCTATGCTGCTTGCCAACGAGTGCGTTGCCGAGTGGCTGGCAGACCGCGATATTGAGGCATGCTATCGCGTGCATGAGGATCCCAGCCCCGACAGCTTGCACGGGGCCGCTGTGGCGCTGGCGCAGCTGGGTATCATCGACGATCGCCGCGCGGCCGGCATTGCCCTGGGAAGTCCCGATGAGCTGCAGGCGGCGGTTGACGCTGCCGCTGGCACGGCAAATGCCCCGCTTGTCAACACGTTGCTATTGCGCAGCATGCAGCGCGCGCTGTACAAGCCGCGCAACGAGGGCCACTTTGCGCTCGCCGCGCCGTGCTACTGCCACTTTACGAGCCCTATCCGACGCTATCCGGACCTTGTTGTCCATCGTGTGCTCAAATTGCAGCTGGCGTATGAGCAGCTGGGCGGCAAGGATGCCTTGGCGCGCACGCCGCGGCTGATCGGCAGGGGTCGCGAGTCGCTGCCGCGCATCTTGCCGCAGATTTGCCGTGCATGCAGCGATGCCGAGCGTGCGGCCGACGCCGCCAGCCATGCGACGCAAAAGATCAAGATCGCCCAGTATTACGAGGATCGTCTGGGCGAGCGCTATGCCGGAACCATTTCGTGGGTCAGCAGCATGGGCCTCTTTGTGCGCCTCGACCTGACACAGGTCGAGGGCTTGGTCTCGATTAAGAGCTTGGGAAGCGAGTGGTTCGAGTTTGACGAGGACGCGCTCACGTTGACGGGTGCCGACACGGGGCGCCGTTTTGAGTTGGGGCAACGCGTGATTATCGAGGTCTCGCGTGTCAATACCACGCGCGGGCACTTGGATTTCAGGCTTATTCATTAGCCGGAATTTGGTGATTGATAGAGAACGGGGCGGTCTTTTGGGGCTGCCTTTTTTTTGTGGCGGTTCAATCGTCTTGCCGCTCGCGCGCTTGCGTCTTCCGCCTGCTATAGGGGAGATAAAACCTACCAAAATAAACCTGTCCCTTTTTGGGAGGTTTACGAGAGAGCGGGGATGAGATGACAACGGTGTACGGGTATGCGCGGGTGAGCTCGCGTGATCAAAATCTGAATCGGCAGCTGGATGCGCTGGGCGCCTATGGCGTGGAACCGGCGAATATCTTTGCCGACCATGCGAGTGGCAAGGACTTCGATCGACCGCGGTATCGCGAGCTGCTGTGCGCGTTGGATTCCGGCGATGTGCTGGTGGTACTTTCCATTGATCGGCTGGGCCGTAACTACAGCGAGATCCTCGAGGAATGGCGGTGCATAACCAAAGAGCTCGGCGCCGCCATCGTGGTGCTAGACATGCCATTGCTCGACACGCGCGCCAGAGACTGTGGTGGGTCGGACGTGACGAGTACGTTGATTTCCGATATTGTTTTGCAGCTGCTGAGCTATGTGGCGCAGGTGGAGCGCGAGAACATCCACCGGCGCCAAGCCGAGGGCATTGCGGCGGCGCGAGCGCGCGGCGTGCGCTTTGGCCGGCCCCGCAAGCCCTGTCCCCCGCAATTCGAGCTGGTACGCGATGCCTACGAGGCGGGTGATATCACGCGGAGTCAGGCGGCAAAGCGGCTAGGCGTGTGCGTGGGGACGTTCGATCGCTGGATGCGCGAGATGGAGTAGGGGCGCCACGGTCCTTTGGCGCCCCGATTCGAACATTTTGGATTTCGCTACGGCGACAACTGCATTTGGGGGTACACTCGCTGCTGCTCAAAAAATGACGGAGGTTAGCCCTTGGCGCGTGTGAAGCACATGGTCGGATGGATTTCGATTGTCCTGCTGGTCGTGACGCTGGCAAGTATTTGGATGCTGACGGAGCAAAACGTGGAGCAGACGTCGTCGCTCAGCGAGTCCACCGCGCGTGCGGTGGAAGGACGGGCCGCGGACGTGCGGCCCGACGCCACGCAGGAGTTCCAGGCGGGGGATGCCGTCGAGGGCACGGATTCAACGACTGCCACTGTTCATCCCGACCCGCTTGCGCCCGTTCGTCTGTGGATGGGTGCCAACATTCGTCGCGTCGCACATACCGTTGAGTTCTTCTTTGTAGGACTGTTTGCTTCGGCGACAGTGGCATGCCTGGGCGAGTGCCTGCCATGCGCGCGATTCCGGTACGTACTCGCTCTGCTCTTTTGCGCCGTCTGCTCTGTCGGTGACCAAGTGCACAAGATCTTTGTTCCTGGTCGTCATTTCGACATGATTGACCTGGGCTTCGATGCCGCGGGTTACGTTGTCGCCATGCTGTTGGTGCTGTTGGCCGCCGCGCTGGTTCAGCGCGCGACCTGTCCCATTGGCGCCCATGCGAGGCGCTAACCTCAAGATGGAAAATCGCGACCGCCTGTACGTCGGCGCTGGTTACAATATCGGCATCGGTCGCAGATGGCCATCGATGCGCTGTTTGCCAGACACTTGTCTTTTCTAAGAAGGGAATCCCCATGGCAGTGCTGTTTGTTGAATACCCCAAATGCTCGACGTGTAAAAAGGCCAAGGCCTGGTTGGACGAGCATGGGGTTGAGTACGTCGATCGCGATATTGTTACAGACAATCCTTCGGCTGAGGAACTTGCGACCTGGATTGCTCGTTCGGGGCTGCCGGTGCGACGCTTCTTTAACTCGTCGGGCATGAAATATCGAGAGCTTGGTCTGAAAGCGCGCCTGGATGCGGGTATGACGGACCAGGAGTGCTTTGAGCTACTCGCGACTGACGGCATGCTGGTTAAGCGCCCGCTGCTGGTGGGCGACGACTTTGCGATCCCCGGCTTTAGGGAAGCGGCTTGGACCGAGGCGTTGCTGTAGCGGCTTCGGAAAGTGCGTCCCATTTTGAGTGTTGATTCTGGGATGTGCTTTCCGGTTGAGGGCTCTATCGGAAATGACATCCCGTTTCGAGCGCTGATTCTGGGACACGGTTTCCGGTTGAGGGCTCGACGGGAAAGTGGGGACCAGTTTGAGCTTGAAATCTGGGATGCGCTTTCTGCCGGCGGGCCTACTCCAGGGCGGGCCTGCCCCAGTCAGTCCTTCAGCTGCGCCCATTCGTGTGGGTCGTAGATCTTTACGTGCTTGTCGGGCGTGTCGCTCCAGTACTCTTCGTCCATAAAGGGCAGGTATGCCTGAATGCCGGGGCAGATAAACGGAATTCGTTGCCGCTGCCGCCGCTCGCGCTGCCGCCGCTCCAGGTTCGTCTCGGATATGACGGTTGGCATGCCGGACAGCTCGACGAGACTTGCCTGGATGCGCTTGAGGTCGGGGAGCGCCGCATGCCATGACGTCCGCATGATCAAAAGATACTTCGATTGTGTTGCCTGGTGCTATCGTTTTCGCGTTAGTATCTGCCAACGGTTGACGGCTACCGCCCGCGGCGTTTTGCCCTTCGTGTACAGCGGTCGGCATCACAGGTCCTTCACGGGTTGGACGAAATTAGGCCAATTTGACCGAATTTTAAAAAAGTCAAAATTGGGGCTTGCGTCACGGAGCGACTTCCCGTATATTTCTTTCTTGCGCAAAGGCACAGCCGAGCGCAGCGATGCAATCATTGGGATGTCGTCTAATGGCAGGACAGCGGATTCTGGTTCCGTCAATGGGGGTTCGACTCCCTCCATCCCAGCCATTGCATTTGCTACATATGGCCCGTTCGTCTAGCGGTTTAGGACGCCGCCCTCTCAAGGCGGAGATCACCAGTTCGAATCTGGTACGGGCTACCACAAATTGAATGCCCGGGCCTCGCAAGAGACCCGGGTTTTGTGTATACACCGCATGTGTGGAATGAGCCGCGTTTCACCTGGACCGAGGAGTTGCCATGGACCTGCCCATCAGCCTACAAGACATTACGTATGCCGAGAATTACCTGGCGCAGGGAGACCTGGCCACGGCGACGCCGCTGCTGGAGCGTTTGGTGGAGCTCGCCGAGGAGTATATCGATGCCGAGTGCAAAACGGAGGAGAACCGCCAGTACTTTAGCTTCGATAGCAAGTTTGAGCGCCTGGCCTACCGCCGCGTGGAAAAGGATCCACGCGAGCTGGTGCAGGTCGAGGTGCCGTTTGATCGCCTGTACTCCGACATGGCGTTTGCCTACATCCGTCAGCAGGATTATGTGAGCGCCCGCAATGCCTTGATGCAGGCCGTGCGCTGGGACCCCATGAACTGCAACTACCGACTGGATCTGGCCGAGCTGTTCCGTGCGCTCGAGGACAAGCAGGAGTGGGCTTCGCTTTCGTTTTCGGTGCTGGAGCGAGCGAGTGACGGCAGGTGCGCCGCCCGCGCCTACGCCAACTTGGGCCAGTACTTTTTGGAGCCCGAGACCGAGAACGTCTCGGCGGCCGTGGGTTGCGCACGTCTGGCGCTGCGCTTGGCCCCTGGCGATTCACATACGACGCGCTTGCTCAGCAAGATCCATGCCACCTATCCGGATGCCGCCGACGAGAGTGATGAGCATGTGATGGGCGAGCTGGCGTTGCAGGGCGTACCGACCTCGCCTTCGGCCGAGATTGCCATTTGTCTGATTATGTGTGCGACCGACGCTGCGGGCGACGGTGACAAGCAGGAGGCTGCACGCCTGACGGTCCGTGCCCGCGACCTGGTGGGCGAGGAGGCATGCGCGGCGATCATTAAGCTGGTGCGCGAAAGCGATGCCGAGCTCAACGCCGAGCGCAAGGCCAAACGCGAGGCCGCGAGCGGGAAAGCCGATGACGCCGAGGAGGCCGGCGATGCCCAGTAAGCGCGAGCGCAAGCTCATCTCCAAGAATCGTTCGGCGCATCACGAATACTTTATCGACGAGACATTCGAATGCGGCATTGAGTTGAGCGGTACCGAGGTCAAGTCGATTCGCGAGCGCGCCTGTCAGATTACCGATACTTTTGCGCTGATTCGCGGTGGCGAGTGCTGGCTGGTGGGTTTGCACATCCATCCCTATAGTCACGGTGGTGTGTGGAACCGTGATCCCGATCGCCGGCGCCGTCTGCTGCTGCATCGCAAGGAGATTGATTTTCTTGACGGCAAACTGCGCAACCGCGGCTATGCACTGGTGCCGCTCGAGCTCTACTTTAATGCCGATGGTCGCGTTAAGCTGCTGTTGGGCCTGGGCCGTGGCAAAAAGCTCTACGACAAACGCGAGGACATGGCCAAACGTGACGTTCAGCGCGAAATCGATCGCGCGCTTAAGGAGCGTAATCGCTAAGGGTTGATATCCGGGCGGGCGGGGATGTTCATCCATCACTGTTGTCGTACTCCCGGTCTGCTCCTCGCAAGTTGCGGTGGAATAGTTCCTGTTTGTTGGGTATCCAGGCTTAAACAGGGACTTTTTCACCGCAACTGCGTGTGGCTCATTTTTCTTACCGTTCTGACACATATGTCTCATTGTGGGTATATACGTCTGCAAGGCTCAATTCCGAGTTAGGGGAGTGATCGTTTTGGATAAAACTGCGTTCTTTACGATGCCGTGCGGGCTGTATGTGGTGAGTGCCGCGGCAGATGGATCGCGCGCCGGCTGCATTATCAACACCGCAGTGCAGGTGACGTCCACGCCGCCGCGCATTTCGGTTGCCGTGAACAAGGAAAATGTCACGTCTGGCGTTATCTCGTCTGCCAAGGCCTTTGCGCTGACCGTGATCGATCAGACGGCCGATATGCCCTACATTGGTAACTTTGGATTCCGTACCAGCAGCAACTATGACAAATTTGCCAAGTACGAGACGCGCGAGACCGCACTGGGCATGCCCTATGTTCCCGAGCATGCGGCGGCCTTGTTTAGCTGCCGTTTGATCGACACAGTGGATGTGGGCACGCATCTACTGTTTATCGGTGAGGTCGAGGATGCCGAGCGCCTGAGCGACGAGACGCCGCTCACCTACGATTACTACCATAAGGTCCTGAAGGGCAAGACGCCGCCCAAGGCGTCTTCGTACCAAGGGTAGAAATGCGGTAAAACCGCTTGCATTATATTATTAAGAATATATACTAATAAGCAAAGTACACCAGCAGCCACGTTCGAGAGGAGAACATCATGGCCGAGGAAAAGAAGACGTACAAGTTCGTGTGCACCGTTTGCGGTTACGAGGTAGAGGTCGACACGCCCGAACTGCCCGAGGATTACGTGTGCCCGGTGTGTGGCGTCGGTCCCGATCAGTTTGAGCTCGTCGAGGAGTAGCTCGTAGACACACGACTTGCAGCAACATATAGCTCTGTCCAAGGGCCCCGGTCGGATATCCCGGCCGGGGCCCTTTTCCTCCGTCCCCAAGGGATCACGGCTGCTATTAGCCGAT
Organism: Collinsella sp. HCP28S3_E12; assembly: GCF_052065595.1. Lineage (NCBI taxonomy): Bacteria > Bacillati > Actinomycetota > Coriobacteriia > Coriobacteriales > Coriobacteriaceae > Collinsella > Collinsella sp. HCP28S3_E12. The sequence goes on along the minus strand of NZ_JBQHTS010000007.1, from coordinate 86,738 downwards.
CCTGTCTGTTGTGAGTCCGGCCGACCTTTTGTCTTAACCTGCAACATCTAACGGCTCAAAACGGGTCTTCCTGTTACAGAACGAGACAAACCAAAACCATCATTCTCAAAATCTCAATCTATAACATTTAGGCACGTAAAACCCCTCTACTTGTTACAGATCGAGACAAAAGGTTGGGGCTGAAGAAATATCTCGATCTGTAACATCTGGGCGCGGAAATTGGGTCCACTTGTTACAGATCGAGACAAACTGAAACTATCTCTCAGAAAATCTCAATCTGTAACATCTAAGGGCTCAAAACGGCCTCACGTGTTACAGATTGAGACGTTATATCTGGACAGTCACGCCATCCCATTACATCCCCGTTAGCAGCACGATGTCGAGAATCGTCACGATGACGCCGATCCCTACGAGCAACGCGTTGAGCGGGCGCGAGTTGGCGTATTTGCCCATGACGCGGGGCGAGCTGGTGAGTCGTATGAGCACAAAGACCGTAATCGGCAGCTGAAGCGACAACAGTGCCTGACTCCAAATGAGACCCTCAAAAGGATTCGGGACGATCAGGCACGCCGCCACTGCGCCGACGAAACAGGCCGCCACTCCGATCGAGGAATGTCGGTCGTGGATGTCGTATTCCTCGTCGAATATGCCCGCGGTGATGGTGCCCGCCGCCATGCCCGCCGTCACGCTACTCGATATGCCCGCAAACAGCAGTGCCACCGCAAAGATGGTCGAGCTTGCCGGGCCCAGAATGGGGGAGAGCGTGGCCGCTGCGACGGCGAGGTCGTCTACGACAATGCCGTGCGCAAAGAAGGTCGTTGCGGCCAGGATGACCATGGCCGAGTTGATTGCCCAGCCCACACCCATCGAAAATAGCGTGTCGAAGAGCTCGTAGTGCAGGCGTTCTTCGATAACCTGCTCGCCTTGGCCTTCAAAGTGCATGGATTGGATGACCTCGGAGTGCAGGAAGAGGTTGTGGGGCATAACGACCGCGCCTAGGACACTTACGATAATCGCGACTGAGCCGGTGGGCATACTGGGTGTAATCCAGCTTGTGGCGGCTTGCGGCCAGTCGACCTTGACCAGCAGAAGCTCGGCTAAAAACGAAAGTCCCACCACGCCCACGAAGGCGATGATCCAGCGTTCGGCGCGTTTGTAGGAGCTTGTCATGAGCATGGCAATCGATGCCGCCGCCACGATGATGCAGCCGGCACGTACGGGCAGGCCAAAGAGCATTTGAAGTGCGATCGCACCGCCCAGGACTTCGGCCATGGCGGTGGCGACCGTGGCTAGATACGCGCTGCCGAGTATCGCACGCCCGACGAGGCGGGGCAGGTGGCGCGTCGTGGCCTCGGCAAGACACATGCCCGTGGCGATGCCCAAGTGAGCCGCGTTGTGTTGCAGCACGATGAGCATGATCGTGGACAGCGTGACGATCCACAGCAGCGCGTAGCCAAACTGCGAGCCGGCGGCCATATTGGAGGCCCAATTGCCCGGGTCGATAAAGCCGACGGTCACGAGCAGCCCGGGGCCGATATGCCGTGCGATGTCGAGTCCGCCGTGGCCGCCGGTGCGCGGGGAGCCAAAGTGATATTTGAGATGGTCGATCATGGTGCACTCCTGCGTGCCGTTTGTTTGACGCCGCAAAGGATACCCGTTTTAGGCTCGAAATTTGACCATGACTAACAAAATTGTTGTATTTGAATAGGATGGTAAAGGGGGGTTGCCGAAATGTCTTGATCTGTAACAACTAGGGATGGAAATTGGGCCTAGGTGTTACAGATCGAGACAGGAAGAAATGGTCCTATGGAAAATCTCGATCCGTAACAGCTGACCGCCAAAACCGGCCCTTCATGTTACAGATTGAGACATTCGTAACCGTCTCTCGAGAACATCTCAATCTGTAACCGTTAGTCGTCGAAATTGGGTCTTCCTGTTACAGATTGAGATGTTTGAAGCGGTGAGTTTACAGGCCGAACCTGGGGCCCTTGTTGTTGCCCTTGAGGTCGGCGGTGTCCACTCGCAGGGCGTGCGTTACGCAATTGTTTCGAAACGGGCGGGAAACACAATGGGCCGGCGATGCTTCTAGTATGCCTATTCAACTGACTGTCTAAATATCTAGGGGAGGATCGCGATGCAGGCAGATTCCGCTCAGCAGCAGGGCCTTTATCGCCCCGAATTCGACCACGATGCATGTGGCATCGGCGCGCTTGCCGATATCAACGGTGAGCGCCACCACCAGATTCTGGACGATGCGCTGTCCATTCTGGTCAACCTGGAGCACCGCGGTGGCACGGGACTCGAGAAGAATACCGGCGACGGCGCCGGCATCCTGTTCCAGGTTCCGCATCACTTTTTCCGCAAAGAGGCTCAAAAGTGCGGCCAGATTCTGCCGGCAGAGGGCGACTATGGCGTGGCCATGCTGTTCTTCCCGCAGGACGACAAGGGCGTAGAGGATGCCCGCCGCGTGTTTGAGGAAGGCTGTGCCGAGGCCGGCGTGCCGCTGCTCTTTTGGCGCGAGGTGCCGGTCGACCCTCACGATCTGGGCGAGACGGCCCGCGCCTGCATGCCCACCATCCTGCAGGCCTTCCTGGGCCGTCCGGACGACACGCCCGCCGGCGATGCCTTTGAGCGTCGCCTGTACGTGTGCCGCCGTACCATCGAAAAGAAGGCCGACGCCGAGTTTGCCCTGCGCGACAAGATCTTCTATGTGTGCTCTATGAGCTCGCGCACCATCGTGTACAAGGGCATGCTGGTCGCCACGCAGATGCGCCGCTTCTTTATCGATCTCAACGACGCCGCCGTTAAGACGGCCGTGGCGCTCGTCCACTCGCGCTACTCCACCAACACCACGCCTAGCTGGGAGCGCGCACATCCCAACCGCTTTATTATCCACAACGGCGAGATCAACACCCTCAAGGGCAACGTCAACTGGATTCGCGCCCGCGAACCTAACCTGTACAGCCCCGTGCTGCAGCATGATCTTGAGCGTGTGATGCCCATCATCAACCGTGAGGGTTCCGACTCCGCGATTCTGGATAATGTGCTCGAGTTTTTGGTCATGAACGGCCGTCCGCTCACGCGTGCCGCGTCCATGTTGCTGCCCGAGCCGTGGGACCACAACGACAACCTGAGCGAGGAGCGTCGCGCCTACGATGCCTACCAGTCCATGCTCATGGAGCCCTGGGACGGCCCGGCGGCCATCGCCTTTACCGACGGCCGTACGCTGGGTGCCGCCCTTGACCGCAACGGCCTGCGCCCGGCTCGCTACTACGTGACGCGCGACGGCCGCTTTATGCTGGCAAGCGAGGTGGGCACCATCGAGGTGCGCCCCGAGAATATCCTGACAAGCGGTTGTTTGGGACCGGGCCAGATGCTCGAGGTCGATTTTGCCCGCGGCCGTGTGATCTACAATGACGAGCTGCGCGCCCGCTATGCCAAGGAAAAGCCCTACCGCGATTGGATTGCCGAGGAGACGCTGACCGTTGACGCGCTCGACAAGCCCGCCGCGGCAACGCCTGCCGAGGATGCCGAGGTGCCTGCCGCCGTGCGTATGGCCAAGCTCGGCTACCACTGGGATGATGTTGACGAGGTCGTGCGCCCCATGGCCCAGCAGGGCAAGGCCCCGCTCGCCTCGATGGGTATCGATGCGCCGCTGGCCTGCCTGTCCAAGAAGACGCGCTCGTTCTTTGACTATTTCTATCAACTGTTCGCCCAGGTCACGAACCCGCCGATCGACGCCCTGCGCGAGCATATGGTCACCTCGACCACGCTCTACCTGGGCAACCACGGCAACCTGCTCGAGGACTCTCGTACGGCCTGCCAACTGGTGCGTCTGGAGCGCCCGCTGCTGAGCGAGGAGGAGTTCGACCGCATTTGCGCGATTGACCGTGTTGGCTTTAAGACCCGCCGTTTCCGTGCCGTTTACCGCCGCGATGCCGACGAGGGCGCGCTGCAGGCTGCGCTCAAGCAGCTTGCAGAGGACGTTGAGGCTGCGGTCCGCGACGGCGTGAACATCGTGGTGTTGAGCGATCGCGCCGGAGCGGACGAGGTACCCGTGCCGTCACTGCTCGCCGTGGGCTGCGTGCACAACCACCTGATCCGCGCCGGCGTGCGTACCTTTGCCGACATTGTGGTGGAGTGTGGCGACGCCGTGTCTCCGCACGACTTTGCGGCGCTGGTGGGCTACTCCGCGAGCGGCATCTATCCGTACAGCGCGCATGCGTGCATTCGCGACCTGGCGGCGCACGGCGATCTGGACGTGACAGCCGAGCAGGGCATCGCCAACTACAATAAGGCTGCGACCGCCGGCATCGTTTCCATCATGTCCAAGATGGGCATCTCCACGGTGCAGAGCTACCATTCGGCGCAGATCTTCGAGGCCGTGGGCTTTACGCCGGAGTTCGTCAACGCGTACTTTGCCGGCACGGTGAGCCGTGTGGGCGGTATGGGTGTCGAGGACGTTGAGCGCGAGCAAAACGAGCGCTACGACGCCGCGCTCGCTATCCTTAAGAGCCCGGCTCCCGATCAGCTGCCCACGCTGGGTCTGACCAAGTGGCGCCCGCTCGGCGGCGAGGATCACCTCATTGATCCGCAGACTGTCTACTTACTGCAGACCGCCTGTCGTGAGGACAGCTACGACACCTTTAAGGAGTACAGCGCCCGCCTGCACCGCACCGGCCGTGCCGTGCGCCTGCGTGACTTGCTCGACTTTAATGCCAACGGCCGCACGCCGGTTTCGCTCGACGAGGTGGAGCCCGCGCGCAACATCGTCCGCCGCTTTAACACCGGTGCCATGTCGTACGGTTCTATCAGCAAAGAGGCGCACGAGTGCATGGCCATCGCCATGAACCGCCTGCATGGACGCTCTAACTCGGGCGAGGGCGGCGAGGATCCGCGTCGCGAGACCCCGCTGGCTAACGGTGACTCCAAGAACTCCGCTATCAAGCAGGTGGCAAGTGCGCGCTTTGGCGTAACGAGCCGCTACCTGTGCAGTGCCTTCGAGATTCAGATCAAGATGGCCCAGGGCGCCAAGCCCGGCGAGGGTGGCCACCTGCCCGGCAAGAAGGTCTACCCCTGGATCGCCGAGGTCCGTCAGTCCACGCCCGGCATCGGCCTGATCTCGCCTCCGCCGCACCACGACATCTACTCCATCGAGGACCTGGCAGAGCTGATCTTTGATCTTAAGAACGCCAACCCCGGCGCGCGCGTGTCGGTCAAGCTGGTCAGCGAGGCCGGCGTCGGCACCATCGCCACCGGTGTGGCCAAGGGTGCCGCCGACAAGATCTTGATCAGCGGCCACAATGGCGGCTCGGGTGCCGCGGCGCGCGATTCCATTTGGCACGCCGGCCTGCCGCTGGAGCTCGGCCTTGCCGAGGCTCAGCAGACATTGCTGCAAAACGGACTGCGCTCCCGCGTGGTGCTTGAGGCCGACGGCAAGCTCATGGACGGCACCGATGTTGCCGTCGCCTGCCTGCTGGGCGCCGAGGAGTTTGGCTTTGCGACCATGCCGCTCATCTCCATGGGCTGCCTCATGCAGCGCGACTGCCAGCAGGATACCTGCCCGGCCGGCATCGCCACGCAAAACTGTCGCCTGCGTCGCGGCTTCCGCGGCAAGCCCGAGCACGTTGAGCACTTTATGCTCTTTGTTGCCGAGCAGCTGCGTGAGGTCATGGCGAGCCTGGGCTTCCGCACCGTCGACGAGATGGTCGGCCATCCCGAGTGCCTGCGCCAGATCGAGGTACCGGGCAACCGCAAGGCCAACCTGCTTGATCTGTCGCCCGTGCTGACGAGCGCGACCTGCGAGTTCGGTGCCCATATCCCGGGCGCCGACGGTCGCCACTTCCTGCCGCAGATGGCTGCGGACAGCGAGCTCGACAAGACGCTCGACTCCACGTTGTTTGTGCCCTATACGGCCGATGCCCGTGCGCACCTGCGCCCGATTCGGTTCCGCGCCGATATCGCCAACGTCAACCGTTGCGTGGGCACCATCCTGGGCAATGCGGTGACCAAGGCACATCCCGAGGGCCTGCCCGCCGGCTCCATCACCATCGATTGCGATGGTTCGGCCGGTCAGAGCTTTGGCGCCTTTCTGCCGCGCGGCATTACGCTTAACGTGTGCGGCGACGCCAACGACTACTTTGGCAAGGGCCTTTCGGGCGGCGAGGTGTCGGTGCGCCCCAACCCGCATGCGACCTACAAGTTCGACGAGAACATCATCGTGGGCAACGTGGCGTTCTTTGGCGCCACGAGCGGCCGCGGCTTTATTAACGGCCTGGCAGGCCAGCGTTTTGCCGTGCGTAACTCCGGTGCCACTGTGGTGGTCGAGGGCTGCGGCAACCATGGTTGCGAGTACATGACGGGCGGCCTGGCGCTCATCTTGGGCGAGGTCGGGCAGAACTTCGCCGCCGGTATGACGGGTGGCGTGGCCTATGTCTTTGACCAGTACGGCACGCTCGAAGCCCGTGTGAACCACGAGAGCGTGGAACTCAAGGCCCCGACGGTTGGCGAGCTGGCGCAGATTCGCGCGCTCATCCAGGAGCACGTGGACGCGACGCAGAGTCCGCGCGGCATTAAGCTGCTCTACAGCTTCGACTCGATGAGCAAGCACTTTGTGAAGGTCATTCCGACCGAGTACGAGCGCGTGCTGGCGATTGTCGCTGCGGCCGAGGCCGTGGGCAAGACGCACGCGCAGGCCGAGGAGTTGGCGTTTGACATCGTGACCGGCCGCGCGAGCGCCGCGGATGTCGCTCGCTTTGATGTCGCGGGCGGTGCAGCGGGCACTGCGCCCGTGGCTGTCAGCCCTGCTGCTTCGACCAAGAAGGAGGCGTAAGTGCCATGGGTAAGCCCGGTGCTTTTCTTGATATCGATCGCGTGACCCACGAGCTGCGCCCCGTGGAGGAGCGCAGCCGCGATTTCGATCCGCTGTACGTGGAGCTCGACGACGATGCGCGCCGCGCCCAGGCGAGCCGCTGCATGATGTGCGGCGTGGCGTTTTGCCAGATGGGTGCGAGCTTTGGCAAGGCGCGTCCGAGTGGCTGTCCGCTGCACAACCTGATTCCCGAGTGGAACGAGCTGGTGTATCGCGGTCGCTGGGACGAGGCGGCCGAGCGCCTGTCGCTCACCTCGCCCATGCCCGAGTTTACGAGCCGCGTGTGCCCGGCACTGTGCGAGGCTGCGTGCAACCTGGGTTCGGTCGACGGCCAGCCCACAACGATTCACGATAACGAGCGCGCGATCAGCGACCACGAATGGGCAAACGGCGGCCCGCGTCGCTTTGAGCCGGCCGGGGAGGACGCGCCCTCGGTCGCCGTGGTGGGCTCCGGCCCGGCTGGCCTGGTGGCTGCATGGGAACTTGCGCGTCGCGGTGCCCGCGTGACGGTGTTTGAGCGCGACGACCGCCCAGGCGGTCTGCTCATGTACGGCATTCCCAACATGAAGCTCGAGAAGTCCGTGGTCGAGCGCCGCGTGGCGCTCATGCGCGAGCTGGGCATTGTCTTTGAGCTGGGTACTGACGTTACGAACCCTGAGGTGGCGGCCAAGCTCAATGGTTTTGACGCCGTTGTGGTGGCTGCCGGTGCTCGTACGCCCCGCGGTCTTTTGGCTACGAATGTGGATGCCCCGGGCGTGGTGTATGCCGTGGACTACCTGACGGCTTCGACCGTCTCGGTGCTCGATGGAGGTGAGCCCGCGGTGAACGCGCGCGGCCTGGACGTTGTGGTCATTGGCGGCGGCGATACCGGCAACGACTGCGTGGGTACCGCGGTGCGCCAGGGTGCACGCAGTGTGCGTCAGTTTGAGTTCTTGCCGGCCGCGCCGGATAAGCGTGCGGCGAGCAACCCTTGGCCGCAGTGGCCCAATGTGAAGAAGACCGACTACGGTCAGCAGGAGGCTATCGCTGCCATGGGCGGCGAGATGCGTGCTTGGGGCGTGGATACGCTCGAGGTATTGCTGGACAAGAAGGGCGCTGCCGCGGGCCTGCGCGTGGTCGATCTGGACTGGTCGGCCGGCAAGCCCGAGCGCATTGCGGGCTCCGAGCACGAGGTGCCGGCCCAGCTGGTGCTGATCGCCTGTGGCTTTACGGGTCCGGAGCACGGCGTGTTCGACGCTGTTGACGTGCCTATTGCCACGGCGGGCCGTCCGTTGCCCGTGATGGCCTCCGAGGACTCGCATCTTGCGGCTCGCGTGGATGGCGTTGCCGCGGATGCCGCGCCGGTGTATGTGGCCGGCGATGCCCGCAACGGCAGCTCGCTCGTGGTGAGTGCCATGGCCGATGCCCTCGCCTGCGCAGCCGAGGTCGCCGAGGCGCTGGGGCTGTAAGACAATCACGGAGTTACTCAACAATCGAATCGGCAAGGGCTGTCCCCAACGGCCGGCATATAAGGAACGTCCCCAAGTGCCGGCAGCTGGGGACGTTCCTTATATGCCGGCATCCGGGGACACTCCTTGCGGGTTTGCGAGCGTTTTGCTCGTTTGCCGACGTTTGGCTGCCTACCCGTTGGCGTTTGCGCCCGTTGCGCTCTGCTGTTTATGTGGCGGCTTTAGTTGTTTGCGGACAGCGGCGCGGGTGATTCGTCTAGTTCTACCCGCGATTTTGTGGCAATTTGTATAATCTGCAAGTATCCCGTCAAGTGCTTGGTCAGCATCTGGTTTGCAGCCCGATGCCCATTTCGCCCGTGATGGCGGCGACCACCCGCCCTCCTCGTAAGCTCAAATTGAGGTTTATCAGTTTGAGGAGGATGCCATGGCTGATCATGTTTTGGACCGGGGACGTCTGGCCGAGGCCGTCGGTGACGATATTGCCGGCATGGCCCAGTTTTGGATGCTGCGCAAGTTTCAGTTTTTGGAGTCGGCGCGTACACAGTTCGAAGTGATAGTCGATCCATGGCTCAGCTATTGCGAGGAGCCCTCGCAAAATGAAATCATGGCCTATAACATGGCATTTACCGATTGGCTGCTGTTCGAGCGTCCCTATTACCATGGCAAGACGCTGCTTGAGCTGTATGTTGACGAGCCGCCGGCGTCGCTTTCGCCCGTCTCGCTCAGACGGCTCGAGCAGGTGCGCGACACGCACTATTTTTCGCGCTTTGGCATTTTGGATAAGGATCCCGCGACCGGTATGGTCGCGCTGCGTGACACGCGTACCGACCGTCGCTTTGACGTCTACGATCCGCATATCGTGCAAAAGGAGCACTGGCGCGATGGCGCGATTGCGGTGCGCCTCGCGTGCGTCGACGATGTCTGGCTGACGGCGGGGCAGCTTTACCTCTACGACATTGCGCGCCTGAGCGATACGGCGGTCGACGGGCCTGGCGCCGTGCATCCTGAGGACCTAGAAGATGGCTTCGATACCTCGTGTATCAGCTTCTTCTTACGGCTGGTTCGCGACATCATGGGCGCCCAGGGGCGCTACGTAAAGTCACTCAACATCTACAAACAGGAATGGGAGTAGGGGATGGGCATCTGCCGCCTGCCTTGCCTTCTGCCTTTATATCTCGATCTGTAACGTTTAGGGACAAAAAACCGGTCTACCCGTTACAGATCGAGACGAATGCTTGGGCGTTGCTGGTTTGTCTAAATCTGTAACGTTTAGGGGTCTGGAGAACGCCTAACTGTTACAGATCGAGATGTTTGGAACCCGGCAGGGGGGATGTCTCGATCTGTAACATCTGCAGGCCAAAACTCGATCCAACTGTTACAGATCGAGATGTTTGGCACCTAGCTGGGGAAATGTCTCAACCTGTAACATCTACAGGCCAAAAATCGACCTAACTGTTACAGATCGAGACAAAGGTTGGGCGCGGTGCCGAACAATCTAAATCTGTAACAACTAGAGGCTCAAAGACTGTCTTCCTGTTACAGATCAAGACATTTGTCAGCGGAGGCAACGGTGACGATGGTCCATTTGTCTGACGTGGTGGTGATGGAAGTGTCTAATACCGTTTTCAAACACAAACATGCAACACGTAGCACTTTGGCGCGGAATAGGATGCTTGCCAGGCTCACGGAGGCGGCTGAACAAGGCGTGCTGCTTGCGACGCACGATAATGCCGAGCTCATGTGGCTGCGGCGCCATGTGGGCACAGACGATATTGCGGAGCCCGAATCGCACCTATTCTGTTTTCAGCATGAATGGGATGCGTTGACGCCGCCGGAGCGGGCTCGGCGGACCATCAAGGGGCTTGCGGAGTTTCATCCCGATTGGGCGTTTTGGGGGTATGACGCCGCGCTGATATGGGGTCTGGAGGTGCCGAATGATCTGCTCGGGCCGCGTTACTTGGTCAAGACGGGTTGTTCGGTGGCGTTGAGTACGGGATATAGGCTGCTGCGTCCGCAGGCGTCGGGTGCGCTTGAGTGCGTCGACGGCGTGCGAGTGACGCCGTTTTGGCGCACGGTGGAGGATTGTCTGCTGCGTGCGCCGTTTTCATATGGTCTGGCGATTGCCGATTCTGCGCTGCGGGCGAAGGGCATATCGCGCGACGACCTCTGCGAACGGCTCCAGGCCGATTGCGAGGGCAGACACGGGTATCGCAGAGCTCAGGTGATTGCGTCGCATGCGGACGGGCTGTCCGAAAATGGTGGCGAGTCTCGGTTCCGAGCGTTCTTTATTGCATACGGTTTTCCGGTGCCAGAGTTGCAGGTGGAGTTTCGCGATCCGCTCGATTCGAGCCAGGTGTTTCGGGTCGATTATTTCTGGAGGCTCGAGGACGGGACGTGCGTGATTGGCGAGCTCGACGGAAAAGGAAAGTATACCCTGCAGGATGGTGGGGATCGGGAGTCAGTCGACCCGTTCGTAGCAGAGCGTCAGCGGGAGTCTCATCTGACAATGCTCGGGCACAAGGTGCTGAGGTTCACGTTTGATGAACTCAAGAACCCGGGGAAGCTGGCTGAAAAGATGAGGCTGGCGGGTATTTCGCAGCGGGCCGATTTGGCTGAGGGATGGAAGCGTCAGTGGTATGGGCGCTGAGGGATACGACTAACGCGGATGTGGTTGTTCCTGTCGAGTTTGTCTCGATCTGTAACAACAAGAGGCCGTTTGGCCTCGTAACTGTTACAGATCGAGACAGAAGGTTGGCTGCCGCTAAAAGATCTAAATCTGTAACATCTATAGGCCGAAAACCTGTCTACCTGTTACAGATTTAGATGTTTGACGACAGGGCTGGAGAATATCTCGATCTGTAACATCTAACGGCCAAAATTCGACCCAACTGTTACAGATTGAGACAAAGGCTGGACGCGGTGCCGAAAGATCTCGATCTGTAACATCTGGCTGCTAAAACCTGGTCTACCTGTTACAAATCAAGACGTTTTGCTGGAACGGCCGGAGCATTGCCGTGCTGTCTCCGTTTGCCCTCACAGCTCTCTCGTCCCTCCGCTAACCGATATGTTCGACTTTAGTTTGCTGCATTAGGTGATAATGGACAAATGTTCAAGTTAATCGTGAGGGAGGAGCTCGATATGGCGTCTGCCGATCGTTCCACGTTGTTTATCAATGCGACCGTCCTGGATGGTTCGGAGCATATGGAGCCGCAGCCCGACATGGCCGTGGCCGTTGAGCGCGGTGTCATCACGTGGATGGGGCCGAGTGCTGTGGCGCAGGCGCCTGCAGGTGCCGAGGTCCTCGACCTGGCCGGGGCGTATCTCATGCCGGGCCTCATCAATATGCATGTGCATCTGTGCGGCTCGGGCAAGCCGGTTTCGGCGGGCGATGCGGGCACGCTGATGAAGAAGCTCGATAATCCCGTGGGGCGCGCTATCGTGCGCCATATTCTTAAGGGCAGCGCCCAACAACAACTGGCAAGCGGCGTGACCACGGTGCGCGGCGCGGGCGACCCGCTGTTTGCCGATCTGGCTGTGCGCGATGCTATCGACGCCGGCAAGTATCAGGGTCCGCGTTTGGTGGCGCCGGGAACGGGCGTCACGGTGCCGGGTGGCCACGGCGCGGGCTTGTTCGCCCAGGTGGCCAACAGTCCCTCCGAGGCGGCCGAACAGGTGCGCGACCTGTATGCGCGCGGTGCCGACGTCATTAAACTGTTCGTAACGGGCGGTGTGTTCGATGCGACCGAGGTGGGCGAGCCGGGCGTGCTGCGTATGCCGGTGGAGGTTGCCGCGGCGGCGTGCAAGGCAGCGCACGATATGGGCCTTCCGGTTATGGCTCATGTCGAGAGCATCGAGGGCGTGAAGGCCGCGCTCGAGGCCGGCGTCGATACGATCGAGCACGGCGCTCCGTTGACGCCCGAGATCCTGGAGCTGTACCGCGGCGCCGCGGGAACTCAGCTCGAGGGGCGTGCGCCGAGTGTGACCTGCACGATCAGCCCCGCACTGCCGTTTGTGCTGCTCGATCCGGAGAAGACTCATTCGACTGACACGCAAAAGAAGAACGGCGATATCGTGTGCTCGGGCATTATCGAGAGCGCTCGTGCGGCGCTGGAAGCCGGTATCAAGGTAGGTTTGGGTACGGATTCGAGCTGCCCGTTCGTGACCCAGTACGACATGTGGCGCGAGGTGGCCTATTTTGCCAAGTACGTGGGCGTGAGCAATGCGTTTGCGCTGCATACGGCTACGCAGGTCAATGCTGAGCTGCTGGGGCTGGGCGGCGAGACCGGTGCGATCGAGTGCGGCAAGGCTGCCGATATCCTGGTGACGCGCGAGAACCCGCTCGATGACCTGTGCGCTCTGCGCGAGCCGATGCACGTGATGTGTCGTGGCGATCTGGTGCGCAAACTCAAGGTGAGGCGTATTCCCGAGGTGGACGCCGAGCTCGACACGATTATGGCCATGCCAGCCGAGGCGCTTGCCGAGGAGCTTGCCCGCGACGGCGTGGCGTAGGTGTGACGGGGGCGGGCCCTTTGTCGCATTCAAAAAAGCCGAGGTCCCAGTGCGAGGCCTCGGCTTTTATTTTGTCCTGCGGTATAGCGGCTACGAGCGCGTCTCCATCTTGGCGTGGCACTTGGGGCAGGTGACGCGGATTTTGCCTTTGCCCTTGGGAACGGAGAGCATCTGGCCGCAGTTGGGGCACTTGAGGTATGCCGTGGTCTTGCGACCTTTCCACATCTTCTTGGCCGTGCGCTTGGCACGCTCAAAGTCTTCCTTACTGGTGCCGGCCGCGCGTGAGGTGCTGGCCGCTGCAGCGCCGCCACCCAAGCTGGCGACAAACTTGCCCAAGCCGGGGACCTTAGCCGAGCCGGCGACGAAGGCGTCGTTCTCCTTGCGACGTGCGTCGATGTTTTTGGACAGGCCGCGCAGCACGCCGATCACGATGACGGCGATGGCGATCCAACTGAGCCACTGGATGCGGGCCATCGATCCGATCATCGCGATGACGATGCCCGCAAAACCCATCACGATGGTGAGCTCGTCGGCGCCATTGCGGCCCTTCATAAAGTCATTCATGCAAATTGCCTTTCATTCGATATGCCGCACGCCTTTATACCCGATTTAGAGCAGGGGGGACAGGTTAATCTGCACCAATGTGGTGCAAACATACCTGTCCTCGGAACATCAAGACGGTGCAAAGTGGTTTGTCCTCAATGCGCCGATTACTTAGAGAGCTTGTCGACGACGCGTTCGATCTCGGCGAGCTTCGCGGCTTTGAGGTCTTCGTCGCCCGATTCGATTGCCGAAGTCACGCAGCCCTCGATATGCGCCTTGAGCACGTCGGCGTTAATGCGCGCGAGGAGTGCCTGTGTGGCCATGAGCTGCGTGGAAATATCGACGCAGTAGCGGTCCTCCTCGACCATCCGCAGGATGCCGTCGATCTGGCCGCGCGCCGTCTTGAGCATACGGTTCACCGATTTGCGGTCTGCCATCATGGCGGGTCCTCGTTTCTGGTCGATGGGGTCGAATGCTTCTGGTAGCAGCTAGGCTGCGGTCACGGACAGGGCGTGGAACTTCTCGCCGGCGCTCTCGACGGCGGCAGCGAGCTGCTCAGCGGCCACGGTGTCGGCGCACTCCACCTGTACCGTCTGAGTCTCGTGATCGGCATCGGCGTCGGTCACGCCGGCAACGTTGAGCAGTGCCGTCTCGACAGTAGCGTCGCAGTGGCCACACATAAGGCCGGAAGTCTTAATTGTGTAACGCATGGGTATTCCTCTCTGTTATGTCGGCTTTCCCAGGCACCCGACCTTGACCTTCAAGCCGTCGCTCGCGTACCAAAGTACGCGTCGCTCCTCTTTCAGGTCAATCTCGGGCACCTGGAAAGCCCGTTCTAAATGGACGTAATGGTGAGCCTATTTTGCCACTTTAGGCTTAAAGGATTTCAGGCGCAGAGCATTGGACACGACGCACACGCTCGACAGGCTCATGGCTGCGGCGCCAAACATCGGCGAGAGCTGCCAGCCGGTGAGGGGGAAGAACACTCCCGCAGCGAGCGGAATGCCGATGCCGTTGTAGAACAGCGCCCAGAACAGGTCTTGCTTGATGTTGCGAATCGTGGCGCGCGAAAGCTCGATAGCGCGGGCGACGTCCATGAGGTCGCTGCGCATGAGTACCACATCTGCCCCTTCCTTGGCGATGTCGGCGCCGGTGCCGATAGCAAGGCCCACGTCGGCGCGCGCCAGGGCAGGGGAGTCGTTGATGCCGTCGCCCACCATGGCGACCTTGCCGCCCGCATCCTGCAGTTCGCGCACGTGGCGTTCCTTGTCGGCGGGAAGCACGTCGGCAATGACCTGCTTGCTGCTCAGTCCTACGCAGCGGGCGATTGCTTCGGCCGTGACGCGGTTGTCGCCGGTGAGCATGTGCACGTCGACGCCGAGCGAACGCATTACAGCGATGGCCTCAGCGCTCGTCTCCTTGACCTCGTCAGCTACGGCAATGGTGCCGACAAGCTCGCCGTTCTTGGCAAAGAACAACGGTGTCTTGCCCTCGACGGCGAATCGCTCGGCAAGACCGGCGGGCACCTCCGCGCCCAGCTCGCTCATCAGGCGAACGTTACCGGCAGCGATGGCGTTTTGTCCCTCGCGCGCCGTAACGCCTCGTCCAGGCACGGCGGCAAAGTCCTCGACCATGCGCGCCACGATTCCGCGCACCTCGCACTCGGTCATAATCGCCTCGGCCAGCGGATGCTCGCTCGAGCGCTCCAGCGCGGCAGCGAGCTTCAGTAACGCCTTTTCACTCATGGCGGGCGAGCCGTCGGCGCGCGTGGCTACCACGATATCGGTCACGGCAGGTTTGCCGCGGGTGACCGTACCCGTCTTATCGAGCACCACGGTACCCACGCTGCGCAGGCTCTCCAGCGCCTCGGCGCTCTTAAACAGAATGCCCATCTCGGCGCCCTTGCCGGTGCCTACCATAATAGCGACGGGCGTGGCTAGGCCGAGCGCGCAGGGACAACTGATCACCAGCACGGCCACGGCGGAGGTGAGTGCCTCGTTCATGCTGCCGGTCAGTGCCATCCACACCGCAAAGGTCACGGCCGAGATCACGAACACCACGGGCACGAACACGCCGGCGACCTTGTCGGCCATGCGGGCGATGGGCGCCTTGGTGGCGTTGGCGTCCTCGACGAGCTGGATGATCTTGGCGAGTGATGTCTCGGCACCAACCCGCGTGGCGCGGAAGGTAAACGAGCCGGTGCGGTTGACGGTGGCGGCGTTGACGGTGTCGCCGGCGGTCTTTTCCACGGGGATTGACTCGCCGGTGAGCGCACTCTCGT
Organism: Collinsella sp. HCP28S3_E12; assembly: GCF_052065595.1. NCBI lineage: Bacteria > Bacillati > Actinomycetota > Coriobacteriia > Coriobacteriales > Coriobacteriaceae > Collinsella > Collinsella sp. HCP28S3_E12. Next base: position 71,086 of record NZ_JBQHTS010000007.1, on the reverse strand, counting down.
CCACGGCCGAGCTACCCTCGAGCACCACGCCGTCGACGGGGATTGACTCGCCGGGGCGCACGCGCAGGACCTGGCCGGGAAGGATGCTATCGACGTCGACGGTGGTTTCGCTGCCGTCGTCGGCAACGACGGTCGCGGTTTTAGGCGCCAGATCGATGAGCGCCTCGATGGCGCCGCCGGTTTTGGACTTACTGCGCGTCTCGAGGTATTTGCCCACGGTGACGAGCGACAGGATCGTGCCCGCGCTCTCAAAATACAGATTGTCCATGCCTGTCATCATGGCCTCGTGCACCTGAGCTGTGGCCAGCTGGTCGGCCATGATGAACATAGCGTAGAGCGACCAGGCGATCGACGCGGTGGCACCGACGGCGATGAGGGCGTCCATGGTGGGCGCGCCGTGCACGAGTGATTTGAAGCCGTTGATAAAGTACGCGTCGTTGACGTAGACGATGGGGATGAGCAGGACGAGCTCGGTGAGCGCCAGCGTCATGCTGTGGGTGTGGTCGGTGAAGACGCTGGGCAGCGGCCAGCCGAGCATGTGTCCCATGCCTACGTAGAACAGTGGGATGAGGAAGACGATCGAGACGATGAGGCGGGTGCGCATGGCGGAGGCGGTGGCCTCCAGCTTTTTGGTAGGTGACTCCATATGAGCGGCGCCGGACCTGGCTTGCGCGCTGCCGTTTGAGCCGGCGGCACCGGTGCCCGTGCTGACGGGTGAGGCCGAGTAGCCCGCGCGGTCGACGGCGGTGCAGATATCGTCGGGGGAGACCTGCGCGGGGTCGTAGTCGACCATCATGGAACCGGCGAGTAGGTTGACCGCGACGCTTTGGACGCCGTCGAGCTTGCTCACGGCGCGGTCCACGTGCGCCTGGCAGGCGGCGCATGTCATGCCGCCTACGTCAAACTTATCTTGAGCCATGGCTTCTCCTTTCTGTGGTTCGGTGTTGGAATTGTTAACCTCTCGATACTATACACCCATACCCCCTGGGGGTGTATGGCAAAAGTTGAAATGTATGACATTCCGATACGGGGGTCGACTGCTAAGTTAGCGCACCATCCTCGCCCTTCGTCTCAATCTGTAACATCTAGTTCCGTTTTTGCCGAGTTACTGTTACAGATTGAGACAAACAATTCGGCGGTTGCTTAACATCTCGATCTGTAACATCTGGCAGGGAAAATGACCTCTATCTGTTACAAATCGAGATGTTGTTTTGCGAGGTTTTGGTTTGTCTCGATTCGTAACGTGTAGACCTGGTTTTGCCTCGTAACTGTTACAGATTGAGACAATTGGCCCAGACCCACCCCGTCCGCCTCGTCATCTGTGGTTTACGTGGGGGCATACGGAGTACGGGTATACTAACCGGCGGCGAATCTGCTCCATCGCTTAGAGCTGCTGCGTCTGGACGGCGCGTGATATGGCTGCCAAAGCGATCGCCAGCGTGCTGAGCAACGTCCTCTCTGTGCGCACCCGTTTTTGTATGTACTAGCGCACTACCAAGCACGCCCGCGCGGCCGCATGCCGTGCCCCTTGCGCGTGCAGATAAGGAACAACAACATATGCGTAATTCTGTATCCGACGTCACCGACGCCGAGATCCTGGACGAGACCCGCGAGGCCATGGCCCAGGCTGCCTTCGATGCGGCCGACGAGGCCAGCGCCGCCGAGACCGTCGAGTCCGCTACCGAGAACCTGCCCGCCTTTGACGAGCTGGGTCTTTCGGACGAGATACTTCGTGCCATCGAGAACCTGGGTTACACGGCGCCGACGCCCGTGCAGGCCGGTTCGATCCCCGTGGTGCTCGAGGGCCGCGACCTGCTTGCCGCCGCTCAGACCGGCACCGGCAAGACGGCCGCCTTTTTGCTGCCGACCATGAACAATCTGGAGCACATCGCTCCTCCCAAACCTGTGCGCGAGCGCGGCGGCCGTAACCGTCGTCGCGGTGCTAAAAAGCCCGAGGGCAACGGCCGCGGCCCCGTGATGCTCGTCATCACCCCTACGCGCGAGCTCGCCCAGCAAATCGACGAGGTCGCGAGCAAGATCGCCGACGTCACCGGCCATGTTGCCGTGACCGTTGTGGGCGGCGTGAGCTACAAGCCGCAGACCGCTGCCCTCAAGTACGGCTGCGACATCCTGGTCGCAACGCCGGGCCGTCTGGTCGATCTGATCGAGCAGGGCGCTTGCCACCTGGACGAGGTCAAGGTGCTGGTGCTCGACGAAGCCGACCGCATGCTTGACATGGGCTTTTTGCCCGCCGTTCGCCGTATTGTGCGCGAGACGCCGGCCGAGCGCCAGACGCTGCTGTTCTCGGCGACCCTCGACGAGGAGGCCGTGGGCGAGATTACCGACCTAGTGAGCGACCCGGCCCGCGTGGAGATCGCGCCCGCCACGTCGACCGCCGACACCGTCGACCAGTTTGTGTTCCCGGTGTCCATCGAGGCCAAGAACAACCTGCTGCCCGAGTTCCTCAAAAAGGAAGGCCCGGAGCGCACCATCGTCTTTATGCGCACCAAGCACCGTGCCGACAGCTGCTGCCGTCGTCTGGAGCGCAAGGGCATCAAGGCCGCCGCGATTCATGGCAACCGCAGCCAGGCCCAGCGCGAGCGCGCGCTTTCGGCCTTCCGCGACGGTACCGTCGACGTGCTGGTGGCAACCGACGTGCTCGCCCGCGGCATCGACATCAGCGACGTGCGCTACGTCGTGAACTTTGACGTGCCGGCCGAGCCGACCGACTACATCCACCGTATTGGCCGTACGGGCCGCGCCGGCGAGCTGGGCTGGGCCATCACGTTTGTGACCGAGCAGGACGTGGATGAGTTCTACGAGATCGAGAAGCTCATGGACAAGACTGCCGACATCTACGAGGCCGGCGACCTGCACGTGGGCCCCAATCCGCCCGCGGTTGATCCCGAGCGCGACCCTGCGGCCTTTAAGGTGAAGAAGAAGACCAAGCGCGGTAAGTCCAAGAGCAAGAAGAAGCTTGAGCAGGCGCGTCGCGACGGCAAGCGCAACGGCGACGATTACGGCGATGTGGCCGGTCGTTCCAACCGTGGTCGCGATGAGCGTCGCGGCGACAGCGAGCGCCCGAGCCGTCCCAAGCGCGGCGGCAAGACCCGCGTGCGCGAGGGCGTTCAGGCTCGCGTGGACGAGGCCGTGGAGAGCGTGGCCCGCGAGGTGGCTGCCGAGGAGCGTGCCGGTGCTGGTGCCGTCGAGCCGGCCCCGCGCGGCAACCGTGCCGAGCGCCGTGCCAAGCAGTTCCAGGGCGAGGCACATCGCCGTCGCCGCGAGGACGAGGACCGCGGCGGTCGTCGCCGTGTTGAGCGCGAGGACGAGGGCCGTGGCTCGCGCGGCGGCAAGCGCGGCGCGGGCGACCGTCGTCGTTCCGGTCGCGATGACGAGCGCGGCGGCCGCGGCGGCGAGTCCCGTGGCGGCAAGCGCTTTGAAGAGCGCGGCGGCCGCGGCGGTGAGCGTCGCAAGGATGCTCGCGGCAATGGCGGCCGCAGTGGCGCCGGCCGTTCTGGCGAGTCGCGCGATCGTCGCGACCCGCGTGCCAGTCGAGATCGTCGCGATGACTGGCGCAACTACGACGATACCCGCGAAGAGCGCCGCGGCGGCTATCGCGGCGGACGTGGCAGCAACCAGGTCGGCTCCCGTGGCGGCCGTGCCGGCGGTCGCGATAACCGTGGCAGCTATGGTAACAGCCGTGGCGGCAAGCGCGGCGGCAGCTCCCGTCGCCCCGGTGACGGCGGCGGCAAGCGCAAGTAACATACGCGTCGCGCGGTAAGGCGACACGAGTTTGGGCCTCGAGCAGACTATGCTCGGGGCCCTTTTAGTGGGCTCAGTATTAGGTGGGGCGAGTCTTCTTCGTGGAAACGCGCGGAGACGGTCGTGGCAAGAGATACGGACTATCGACCTAGTTGGAGATTCGCGTATGCGGGGGCCGACATCGACGCAGGGCATGAGGTTTTCTGCTGACGCGCGGCGGCTGCGGTGCCCGGGCGGACACGCCGGGGATTTCGCCCGCTGCCTGGCGCCCTTGCCGACATCCGGCTTTCGCGCTCGCATTCTTTTGGATGCGGGCGTGTTTTTCGTGGCGCGCACGGGTCCCCCGGGGCGCGCCGTGCATTTTCGGGAGTTTTCAGCAAGCCGGGGTGACTGCATACGCGCCGGAATCGTCTTTTTGAGCTAGCGGGATCCTTCGGCAGGCGATTTGGGTTGGCTGACGGCGTCCGGCGCGGCGATAACGCGCGTTTCGCGTCGCGCCGTGCCCCAAAACGACGCCAATCGCGCGGCGTCCACGATTCGCGGCACCGCCTGCGGGGGCCGCGATGCTGAAAACTCCGGTTTTTGCACGGTACAAGCGGGGGTACGTTGGGACGAGAAGGGGTGCCCCCGTCTTTTTATGCATGGCATAAGCGAAATTATGCAAGACAATAGGGCGCCATGCGCCGGATACCCAGCCTGGGCGCGCCATACGCCGACGCTTAGGCCCTCGATATCTCGGACATCATCACGCTCTAAATACTAACCCAGCAACAAAATCATCCGTCTTTTCTCCGTCCCCATGGGACCGGGTGTGGTATTCTATCTGCCGGGTATAACTTAGGAATACCATATAATACCAACGCCGCAGAAACAAACTCCAGATGCGGGCCAATCGGGTTGCCTTCACAGCCCGTCGCCAAGCCGCGTGCCCCGCATCTATCCGCACTACCGTTGTTTCAAAAAGGAAGCGCCATGGCAGAACACATGACCCCGGTTGTCGCGAAGGTCTTGCCCGAGGAAAAGGCGGCCTTCGCGGCGGCAACCCAGCTCGTGGGCACCACGCCGTCCAACGCCATCCGCATGTTTATCGCCGCGTTCAATCGCTGCGGCACCTTCCCGTTCGACATCTCGCCCAGCGGGGCCTTTGGCACTGCACCCGATTCTCATCAACAATGACTGTCCCAAACTGCCGGTACTTGGGGACGTTACTTGTCTGCCGGCAGTTAAGGAACGTCCCTCAGTGCCGGGTTTTGAGGAGGTTGGCATGCTCAATGCGATAGCGTGGGCGCTCGCCTGTTTTGGCGTCGTCGCTGTCGATATTGCCCTGAGCGTCGTTTTGTTCTCCGCCCTTGGCGTCGCATCGGTGTTCATGGGTTTTTCGATCGATGACCTCGACATTCAATTGCTTCAGGCCGCCGCTCAGACGGCGTCGTTTTTGATGGCGCTGCTGTGGTGGCGTTATCTGTGGCCGCGCTCGTTTATGACGCGTTCGCAAAGCGAGTATCCGCTCGGCGGGGGAGCGCGTGGGGCGTGGAAACGCATCGCCTGCGTTATCGTGATCGGTCTTGCCCTGCAGGTGGTCGTTAGCTACGTGACCGACGCCGTACTGTCGCTGTTGCCCGATGCCGCGGCCGACTACAGCGAGCTTGTCGAGGAAACGGGCATGGGCGATACCAGTCCTCTTGCCGTCCTGACCACGGTGCTCGGCGCGCCGTTTTGCGAAGAGCTCCTGGTGCGCGGTGTCATCTTTGAGTTTTCGCTGCGTGCGTTTAATCCCCAGTGCCGTCCGCTCTGGAAGCGCCGGCGTCGTGCGAGTGCGCAAGACGGCGCCATAGTGCCCTGGGCGGCCCCAAGCACGTGGGGTGTCGCCGCGGCGATTGTGCTGCAGGCGGCAATCTTCGGTTTTATGCACATGAATTGGGTGCAGGGTTGCTACGCGGGTGCCGCCGGCCTCATCTTTGGTTGGGTGCTCGTGACGACCGGAAAGCTCCGCTACACGATCCTGCTGCACTTTGCCTTTAATGCCGGGTCGTATCTCATGGGCATGCTGTGGTTTGTGAACACGCCGGTCGACGTGGTGGTCACGGTCGCTATCGCCGGCGTCATCCTCGTTGAGGCAATGCGCTCGCTGCGCCACGCGTGTGGTATGGATGCAGCGAGCGCACTGCTGCCTTAGTTGCGGCGACCGCCTCCGTTGGCACCCTGACGCCCCTGAGCCGCACGGTTGCGCCCGGCGGTGTTCTGCGCGCGCGACATGCCGCTGTGCCCTTTGCTGCCCTTGGGTCCCTTGGCTCCAGCGCCACCGTAGCCCTTGCCGCCCTTCTTGCCGGTGCCATGTCCGCCGCCGGCAGATGTCTCGCCCGGGCGTGGCGGCACGGGACGGATCAGGCAATGCTTGGTGTAGCCGATCAGGTCGCGACGGCCGGCTTTCTCTAGCGCCTCGCGCACGAGCTTGTAGTTCTCGGGCTTGCGATACTGGATGAGCGCGCGCTGCATGGCCTTTTCGTGCGGGTCGCGCGCCACATAGATCGGCTCCATGGTGCGCGGGTCCACGCCGGTGTAGTACATGCACGTCGACATGGTGGACGGCGTGGGGTAGAAGTCCTGCACCTGCTCGGGCATGTAGCCCATGTCTCGCACGGCTTCGGCAAGGTCCACGGCTTCCTTCATCGTCGATCCGGGATGGCTCGAGATCAGATACGGCACCACGTACTGCTTGAGTCCGTACTCGCGGTTCAAGCGTTCAAATTTACGGCAGAATGCGTCGTAGACGGCTCGGCTCGGTTTGCCCATCACGGAAAGCACCGCGTCGCTCACGTGCTCGGGTGCTACGCGTAGCTGGCCCGAGACGTGGTGCTCCAGCAGCTCGCGCAAAAACTCGTCCGAGGCATCGGCCATGGTGTAGTCGAAGCGGATGCCGCTGCGGACAAAGACCTTCTTGACGCCCGGCAGCTGGCGCAGGTCGCGCAGCAGCTGGGTGTAGCCGCTCTCGTCGACCACCATGTTCTTGCACACGCTCGGCCACAGGCAGCGCTTGTTCTTGCATACGCCGTGCTTGAGCTGCTTGTCGCAGGCGGGACGGCTAAAGTTGGCCGTCGGCCCGCCCACGTCGTTGATATAGCCCTTAAACTCGGGATCGCGCGTGAGCAGCTCGGCCTCGCGCATGATCGAGTCGTGGCTGCGCGTCTGCAGCACGCGGCCCTGGTGGAAGGTGAGCGCGCAAAACGAGCACTCGCCAAAACAGCCGCGGTTGGAGCTGATCGAAAACTTGATCTCGGCAAAGGCCGGCACGCCGCCCGCCGCGTCGTAATCGGGATGCCAATCGCGTGCGTAGGGGAGCTCGGCCACCTCGTCCATCTCGTCGGTGGTGAGCGTCGCCGACGGCGGGTTCTGCACCACATAGACGCTGTTGGGGTAGGGCTCTACCAGGCGATGTCCGGTGATGGGGTCCATATTCTGCTGCTGCACGTTAAAGCTGCGCGCGTAGTTGAGCTTGTCGGCGGTAAGGTCGTCCCAACTGGGCAGCAGGTCGTAGTCGTAGACCTCGTCGAGCGAACCCGTGCGGTAGACGGTGCCGTTGATATAGGTAATCTGATCGACGGGCAGTCCCGCGTCGAGCGCGTCGGCGATCTCGACAATCGCGTGCTCGCCCATGCCGTAGATGAGGATGTCGGCGCCCGAGTCGAGCAGTACCGAGCGCTTGAGCTTGTCCTGCCAGTAGTCGTAGTGGGCCAAGCGACGCAGGCTTGCCTCGATGCCGCCGATGATGATGGGGGCGTCCTTGAATGTCTGGCGGATGAGGTTGCCGTAGACCGTGACGGCACGGTTGGGGCGGTGTCCCTCCTCGCCACCGGGGGTATAGGCGTCGGTGTGGCGGCGGTGCTTGGTCACCGAATAGTGGTTGACCATGGAGTCCATGTTGCCGGCGCTGACGAGAAAGCCCAGGCGCGGCTCGCCGAGCACGGTGATGCTGGCGGGGTCGGTCCAGTCGGGTTGGCAGATGATGCCCACCTTGTAGCCGTGCGCGTCGAGGACGCGGCTGATGATGGCCATGCCAAAGCTGGGATGGTCCACGTAGGCGTCGCCGCAGATGTAGACAAAGTCGCACTGGTCCCAGCCGCGCGCATCCATGTCGGCGCGGCTGACGGGGAGGAACTTATCGCGGCCCGGGCGCCAGGGGCGGACAGGCGCTGCCGGGGCATGCGCGGGGCGCGAGCCCTGGGTTTTGCTTCCACGCTTTTGCTGCTGGCCGCGTTGGGCATGCTTGCCGTGCTGGTTGTGCTGAGCGTCCTGGGGCTTTTTTGCCACGATTCCTCCCGGTGTTTGTATGCTGCACGTAATTGTAACCAGTCTTTTTGGGACGGGGCTAAAAAGACTGGTGGAGTACACGAGGTGTCGTGTGTCGATGCCGCGCCCGCCGTTTGTTTCCAGACGGTGTATCTGCGCGTTGGGGAGTCCGTCTCGCGGGCGCGCCATGTTGTCAATGGGTTACAGTATGAACGGCGGCTATGTTTCCGCCAACGCACGAGAGGGTCGTCAACAAGGAGGGCGCACGACGATGCAGCGTGCCAAACAGATATCGGAGTCTATTGAGCTGGGCATCATCTTGGCGCTCGCCGGTGGCTTTATGGACGTTTATTCGTACATTGGGCGCGACCATGTTTTCGCCAACGCGCAGACGGGCAACATCTTGCTGGTGGGCGTGAGCATCTCGGAGGGCAATTGGGCGCTCGCGGGGCGCTATTTCTTCCCTGTGGTGTCGTTTGCCGTGGGCATTATGCTTGCCGACCTGGTACACGAACGGTTTGGCAGCGTGATTCACTGGCGCCAGGTGACGGTGTTCTTTGAAGCCGTCATCTTGCTGGGCGTGAGCTTTATCCCCGGCGGCGGCTACAACTTGCTCGCCAACTGCCTCATCTCGTTTGCCTGCGGTATGCAGGTCGAGAGCTTCCGCAAGATCCACGGTCACGGCATTGCCACGACCATGTGTATCGGTAACCTGCGCAATGCGCTGCAAAACGTGGACGACTACATCATCACCCACAAGCGCGGCTTTTTGGAAAACGGCCTGCTGTACTTTGGCGTGATCTTTACCTTTGTGTTTGGCGCTGTGCTGGGAAACTGGTGTATTGAGCGCATGGGGCTGCACGCTATTGCGGTGGCGAGCGTGCTGCTGTTCGTGGCGTTTGCCATCATGTTTATCGACCGCGAGCGCGACCTGCGTTTTCGCTGGAAGCGCGCCTGCGAAGATTGGAAAGAGGCCTGCCAAAAATAGCGGCAGGATGTGGCAAGGGGCTGACCCCTTGCCACACTGATCAATAATGGGGAGGGGACGGTCATCTCGGCTGCCCCTTCTTTGTTTAGTGGTCAGGCGGTGACGATACCAGTTGTTGAAACGCTTTAAATAATCTGACATTCTCACGCGTTTTTCGCTTCAAAAGCGTTAGGATGGGAGCCATAGCGTGGGGCGTAATGGGTGCCCCGCACACGATGGGAGGCTATCAATGGCTAATCGTTTCGTTCTCAACACCATTTCTTATCATGGTTCCGGCGCCATCAAGGAGATCCCCGGCGAGCTCCAGCGTCGCGGCTACAAGAAGATTTTCGTCTGCTCCGATCCCGATCTGGTCAAGTTTGGCGTTACCGCTAAGGTGACCGACGAGCTCGATGCCGCCGGCATCGCTTGGAGCCTCTACTCCGAGATCAAGCCCAACCCCACTATCCAGAACGTCAAGGACGGCGTCGAGGCCTTCAAGGCCGCCGAGGCTGATGCTATCGTGACCGTCGGTGGCGGCTCCTCTATGGACACTGCCAAGGCCATCGGCATCATCATCAACAACCCCGAGTTCGCCGATGTCCGCAGCCTCGAGGGCGTTGCTCCCACTAAGAACCACGCCGTGTTCACCATCGCCGTGCCGACGACCGCCGGTACCGCTGCTGAGGTGACCATCAACTACGTCATCACCGACCCCGAGAAGGTCCGCAAGTTCGTGTGCGTCGACACCAACGACGCCCCCGAGGTCGCCGTCGTCGACCCCGACATGATGGCTTCCATGCCCGCCGGCCTGACCGCTTCCACCGGCATGGACGCTCTGACCCACGCCATCGAGGGCTACACCACCAAGGGCGCTTGGGAGCTCTCCGACATGTTCCACTTTGAGGCCATCAAGCTGATCAGCGAGAACCTGCGCGACTCCGTTGCCGAGGCCAAGTCCGGCCAGCCCGGCTCCGGCCGCGAGGGCATGGCTCTTGGTCAGTATGTCGCCGGCATGGGCTTCTCTAACGTTGGCTTGGGCATCGACCATGCCATGGCTCACACCCTGTCCGCTCACTACGACACCCCGCACGGCGTCGCTTGCGCCATGCTGCTGCCGATTGCCATGGAGTTCAACAAGCCGGTTTGCGCCGAGCGCCTGGCCAAGGTCGCCGTCGCCATGGGCGTTGACACCACGGGCATGAGCACCGATGAGGCTGCCGACGCCGCTATCGCCGCCGTTAAGCAGCTCTCCGCTGACGTGAACATCCCGCACGTCTGCGAGGCCATGAAGGCTGACGAGATCGAGGTCCTGGCCAAGGACGCCATGGCCGATGCTTGCTTCCCGGGCAACCCGCGCGAGGCGACGCTCGACGACGTCATCGAGCTCTTCAAGAAGATCTGCCCGGCTGCCTAACATGGTTCGGCGGGCCCCTGCCCGTTACCCCCACAATCGTCCTCGGACATGTCGGAGGCCCCGCTGCGCACTACGTGCGGTGGGGCCTCCTTCTGTCCTGCGGAAAGATTCTGGGGCCAACGGGCGGGGGCCCGCCGGCTCGTTATCGTGGCGGGCGCCGCTCTGAGAAGCTCGATGGGTTGTCTCGCTAGGTAAAAAGATGGTTCGCGGTGGTATCGTTGCTGTGGGTTTAATTCGATATGAAAGGGTGACTTTGGTGTCCAAGATGGATTCTACGCTCTCCTATATTACTGACCAGTTGAAGGCGCTGACTTCTATTGCTTCGCCTACGGGCTATACCCGTGCGGCGACTGATTATCTAATGGAAACGTTGCGCGATATGGGCTTTGGCCCCGAGCGTTCCAATAAGGGCAACGTGCTGGTTGAGCTTGGCGGCGAGGGTGAGCCGCTTGTGTTGGCGAGCCATGTCGATACCCTGGGCGCCATGGTGCGCTCCATTAAGGACAATGGTCGCCTGCGTCCCACGACGCTCGGCGGGCATCAGTGGTCTACGGCCGATGGCGAGAACTGCACCGTCTACACGCGCGATGGCAATGTGTACACGGGTGTGGTCCTCAATACCGAGCCTTCGGCGCACGTGGCCGACGAGCCGGTCAAGACCATCGAGAAGAACATGGAAATCCTGCTCGATGAGAATGTCGACAGCAAGGACGATGTGCTTGAGCTGGGCATTCAGACGGGCGACATCATCGCTATGGATCCGCGTACCACGGTGACGGAGAGCGGCTACATTAAGAGCCGCTTCTTGGATGACAAGCTGTCGGCCTCCATTTTGCTGGGCTTGGCGCGTGCCGTCGCCGCTGGCGAGGTGACGCTTTCGCGCAAGGTTTCACTGCTCTTTACGGTGTACGAGGAGGTCGGCCACGGTGGTGCCTTTGTGCCGGCCGACACGCGCGAGATGATCAGCGTTGACATGGGTTGCGTGGGTGACGATCTGGGCTGCACCGAGCGCATGGTGTCGATTTGCGCCAAGGATTCGGGCGGCCCCTACAACTACGATCTGGTGACCACGCTGTCCAATATCGCGCGCGAGCTGGAGCTCGATTACGCCATCGACGTGTACCCGCATTACGGCTCGGACGTTGAGGCCACGCTTTCTGCCGGCTACGACATCCGTCACGGCCTGATCGGCCCTGGCGTGTACGCGAGCCACAACTACGAGCGCAGCCACATCGACGGCGTGTGCAATACCTATGAGCTGGTTCGCGCCTACGTTCAGCGCTAGGGGAGCAGCTTGCGACTCGGCTGACCAATCGCTAAGGCCCGATTTCTCGGGCCTTTTTTCGCTTTGGGTCGTTTAGTATTATGATGTATGTAATCTATTAACTAAACGTGTAAATTACTTAACGAGGTGATGTGGTGTATGGATACGTCTGAGTACTTGTCTATGGGTGATGCTGCCCGCCTGCTGGGCGTTACGAAAGCCCGCATCTCTCAACTTGCCGCATCGGGAACGCTCGCGTGCGATATTGTGGGCGGACGGAAGATGGTCGAGTACAATTCCGCGGTCGCTTATCAAAAGGTCCGCAAACGTGGACGCCGTCCTGCGGCCGATGTGGGGCGCAAGTTTACGCTGATGTCGGCCGACCATGAGGTCGCGCATGTCTCATTTGATCCGTCGCGCGAATTTCCCTTCGAAATCGCGGAGGTCCTCGATGCACAACGAATGCCGTTTGGCACGTGCTCGAGCTCTTCTCCTACGGTGAATAAACGGGAGCTCAACGTGTGGTGGAGCCATCGGTCGGTGCCCGATGTTCGCCCCGGACTCGTCTCGCGCTATCGTGAACTGGGAATTGCCAGTGGCATCGAGGTCCCGGTTCAGTGCCTGGGCCTCTCGCTTTCGGATTGTTATTGGCTGCGGCCGGCCGATTGCGCCGAACTCAAATGGCGAAACCTCAATTACTTCGAGAATGATTTTGAGCGATCGGCGCCCGAGGGACGTTCGGGTTGGCTGGAGGGCATCGGTCTTAAAAATCCGGATAACACGTCCGAGGGCGAGCTCCCTAAATCGTGGATGATTCGCAACGCTGTTCGCGTTCTGGTCAAGGGGTGCGGCATGGACGATCAGCGTCCCTTTAACGAGGCGGTTGCAACGGCTCTACATCGTCGCTTGTTGTCGGAGGGCGAGTTTGTTCCTTATACGGTTGAGCGAATGTTCGATGGCCCTGTGTGTCTGTGCGACGACTTTCTTGACGGCCGCGAGGAATACGTTCCGGCTGTTTACGTTAAGGGCGCACTTGGTAGCCAGCGGGGAAACTCGACATACGACCGGTACTGCCGCTTCCTTGGTAAGCATGGAGCAGACGAGGCTGCCGTGAGAAGGTCTATGTCGCAGATGATTGTCTGCGATGCCCTTTTGGCCAACAGCGATCGCCATTGGCGAAACTTCGGCATCATCCGCAATGTCGACACCCTGGAGATAAGGCCTGCTCCGCTGTTCGATAGCGGCAACTGCCTGTGGTACAACGTACCAACTGCCGTGCTCGCAGCTGGGGAGTTTGGGTTTTCTGCTAAGCCGTTTGGGCCCGACCCTTCCGTCCAGCTGGCGCTTGCGGACTCACTCGATTGGTTCGATTCATCGCGGCTCAACGGATTTGTTGATGAGGCGATCGAGATTCTTTCGCAGAGCGAATGGGCCACAGCGGAGGGCCGGCTCGAGTCCATTTGCCGCGGCCTCGAGCGTCGCGTTATCGAGGTGAATGCTGCTGTTGAGGTGCTTCGACACATGCGGCGATAATCCTGCGGCTACTTGATGGCGGCAGTTACCGTGCCGCCGCCCAGGACGACGTCGCCGCGATAGATAACGACGGCCTGGCCGGGGGCGATGGCGCGCTGCGGCTCGTCAAAGGTCAGAAGCATCTGTCCGTCGGCGCCACGTGTAAGGGTCGCTGCCTGGTCCTTTTGACGGTAGCGGTACTTGGTGCCCACGCGAATGTCGCCGGATGTGAGCTCTGCCTCCATGCGGTCGGCAGGGGCACTCCAAATCCAGTCGTTGGCCGTGAGTGCTGTCGCCGTCAGGTCCTCAGCCTCGCCCAGATGCACAATGTTGTTGGCGGCATCGACGCCCGTTACATACACGGGGCGCGCCATCGCGACGCCCAGGCCCTTGCGCTGGCCGACGGTATAGCGCAGTGCGCCGTTGTGGCGTCCGACCACGCTGCCGTCGCGCCATACAATATCGCCCGGCTCGGCGGCATGCCCGCAGCGGCGCTCGATATAGCCCGCGTAGTCGCCGTCCGTGATAAAACAGATATCCTCGCTCTCGGCCTTCTTGGCGTTGATGAAGCCCTGCTCGGCGGCAATGCGGCGCACGTCGCGCTCTTTGTCCAACCCTGCCAGCGGAAAGATTGTGCGTGCCAGGCGCTCTTGCGTGAGCGAATACAAAAAGTAACTCTGGTCCTTCTTGGAGTCTTCGCCGCGGTGCAGTTGCCAGGTGCCATCGGGCGCTTGGCTCGTTTTGGCGTAGTGACCCGTGGCAATGTAGTCACAGCCCATATCGAGCGCCGCGTCGAGCAGCGCGCCAAACTTAATATGGCGGTTGCAGATGATGCACGGGTTGGGCGTCAGCCCCTCCTGATAGGCGGTCACGAAGCGCTCGATAACGTTGCGGTCGAAGGCCTGCTGCAGGTCGAGCACATGGTGAGGTATCCCCAGGCGATCGGCGACGGCCTTTGCATCGGCGATGTCGCGGTCGACCTTGCTCATGCCCGTGACGGGATCGGGCGCAGGGCAGGTGAGGCGCATAGTGGCACCGACGCATTCGTAGCCTTGGCACTTGAGCAGATAGGCAGTCACGCTGGAATCGACGCCGCCGCTCATGGCGACGAGCACGCGCTTGTTGTGCATGGGGAGGTTCTCCTTGGTGGCATGTGGCCAAAAAAGAAAAGCGGCGCGGGAGGCTGGTTCCGCGCCGCAGACATTGTAGCAAGTTCGGACGTCTCGTGGGACACCCTGACGGGATGGGCTCAGACCGCCGGGAGAGAGAGGAGGCAGGTTCGTCCCTGAGCTCAACCTATGGGAAAAAAGGCTCTAGTCCTGGAACAGTGCCGTGGACAGGTAGCGCTCACCGGTATCGGCGAGCAGTGCCACGATGGTCTTGCCCTCGTTCTCGGGGCGCTTGGCTAGCTGCAGCGCGGCCCACACGGCGGCACCGGACGAAATGCCCACGAGCACGCCCTCCTTGTGGCCCACGGCGCGGCCGGTGGCAAAGGCGTCGTCGTTCTCGACGGGGATGATCTCGTCATAGACCTGGGTGTCGAGGACGTCGGGCACAAAGCCGGCACCGATGCCCTGGATCTTGTGCGGACCGGCCTGGCCTTTGGAGAGTACCGGGGAGGTGGCGGGCTCGACGGCGACAACCTGAATCTCGGGGTTCTGCTCCTTGAGGAACTCGCCCACACCGGTCACGGTGCCGCCGGTGCCAACGCCGGCGACGAAGATGTCGACCTTGCCGTCGGTGTCGTCCCAGATCTCGGGGCCGGTCGTGGCCTTATGAATGGCGGGGTTGGCGGGGTTCACAAACTGGCCGGCGATGATGCTGTTGGGGGTCTCCTTCTGCAGCTCCTCGGCCCTGGCGATGGCGCCCTTCATGCCCTTGGAGCCGTCGGTGAGCACGAGCTGTGCGCCGTATGCCTGCATAAGCTTGCGGCGCTCGACGGACATGGTCTCGGGCATGGTGATGATCACCTTGTAGCCGCGAGCCGCCGCCACCGAGGCGATGCCGACGCCGGTGTTGCCGCTCGTGGGCTCGATGATGGTATAGTCGCCGCCGCGCACGAGCTTGCCGGCCTTCTCGGCCTCGTCAATCATGTTCTTGGCGACGCGGTCTTTGACGGACCCGGCGGGGTTGAAGTATTCCAATTTGACGAGTACGCGGGCCTTGAGGTCCTCATCGGCCTCAAAGTGAGTGAGCTCCAAAAGCGGGGTGTGGCCGATAAGCTGATCGATGGACGTATAAACCTTGCTCATGGTGAACCTCCAAGTGTTCAAATGACTGGATCCGTGTAGTTTACGGTGGCCTAGTAGCTAAACCCATAAACCTTATAGGTTGTTCTTTTAGCTGTTGGCAAGCATAGTAGACACTAAAGCCTAGTAATGCAATAGGAAATAGAAGATTATTACGAGCTGATTAACCACCTTGACCGGAACGGGTATTTCCAAAGCCAATTTTTCGGCTAGAATTTCAACGGATTAAAAGACCGAAAGGCAGCACTATATATGTTGGTTTCTACTAAGGGCAGGTACGCCCTGCGCGTTATGGTCGACCTGGCCGAGCACCAGGCGGCCGGTCGCATCCCGCTCAAAGAGATTGCGGCGCGACAGGGGATTTCCGAGAAATATCTCGAGAACATCTTGGCTACGCTCGTGCGCGCCAACATGCTCTCGGGCATGCGTGGCAAGGGCGGCGGCTACGTGCTCACGCGCCCGCCCGAGCAGTACACGGTGGGAGAGATCTTGCGCCTGACCGAGGGCAGCCTGGCGCCGGTCGCCTGCCTGGATGGCGACTGCAAGGGTTGCTCGCGATCTGATGAGTGCCCCACGCTCGACGTGTGGAAGAACCTGGACAAGCTCATCAACGACTACCTCGACGGTGTGACGCTCGATGCGCTCGTCGCCCCCAACGGGGGCTACGACTACGTCATCTAGCCCCACCAGCCATTTGGGGACGGGGTAGAAATGGTAGATTTTCTTGTCCTCTGAGGCTTGACAAAGGCGAAGGCCGTCCATCGTTGCGATGGACGGCCTTCGTTTTGGCGTGTTGTGGCGGTCCGTATCCGGTTGCTTTAGTTCCTGGCGATGCTGTCGAAGATGCTTCGAGTGATGGACACCAAAATGCTACCCATAAAGGCCGACCCAAAGCTGGCAATGGAGATGCCCGCGCCCAGCAGATTTACCGATAGGTAGCTGGCAAGCTCGAGCATAAAGCTGTTGACTACAAGCTGAAAAATACCCAGCGTGATAATGGTGAGCGGCAGCGAGATGACCGTCAGGAGCGGCTTGACGAGCGAGTCGACGATGTTGAGGAACAGTCCCACAAAGGCAAAGCAGACCCAGGCGTCGGCCATGCCGAAGGGCTGAATGCCGGGGACGAGGAACGTGGCGATCGCGATGGCGATTGAGGTCAAAAGCCAGTTGAGCAAGAAGCGCATGGTGGGTTCCTTTCCGGTGCGCGTGACGTGTTGGTGGCGCGTAAGCTCGTTTGCCGCGGCGAATCGGATGGTTGCCTTGGCGTGCGCCTCTGCGTTGGGCGCCCATTGTCTCAGATATTCGTGGAGCTTGCGTGCGCATTTGGTTTCAAAACGGCGTTCGTCCTAAAAAACGCGCCGCTGACAGAGAGTCTTGTCACTTTAGTTTGGTGGTGTGCTAAACTGCTACGGGCAAAAGCCACATGCGTTGCCCTATTGCATGGAATGGGCGAACGATGCCCGGTACCAGTATCAACTTCGATGCCTTTTGGCGGGTTTGGCGGTGATCGATGAATATCGAGAACATGTTTGACAAGCCTGATGTCAAGCAGCTAGTCCACGCATTTAGTCTTTTGGACGACGAGAAAGATATCCAAGCGTTTTTGACCGATATCTGCACACCGCGCGAGATTTGCGATCTATCGCAGCGTCTGCAGGTCGCGCGCTACCTGGATGAGGGCGAGCCCTATGTCGAGGTTCAGGTCCGTACCGGCGCTTCGTCCACCACGGTGAGCCGTGTATCCAAGGCGCTCAACGGCGAGTACGGTGGCTACCGCAAGATCCTCATTAAGCTGGAGGATGGCGAATAGGCCGCGGCAAAACGAATTGTGAAAAACCGCTCCTCCGGGGGCGGTTTTTATATGCCGAATAATTGGTGCAAGCGAACCTGCCCCCTTTGCACCAACGTGGTGCAAAGCGACTTGTCTCCAAAGCGCCAAAAGATGAAGCTGCGGTGGCAATGTGTCCGCTTGGGCGGGTAGGATGGATGCATTGATTATTGCGAACAGTTTGAGTGGAGGACCATGCCTGTTCGAATCTATACCACTAATGCCGGCACGGATTTGAGCGATGCCGAGTCGGCGCTGCTTGCCGACCTTATTGCCCGCCACGGGCGTGCCGTGCTGCTGGCGCCAACGTTTGCCGAGCTCGACCTGTGCCGTCATGATGCGGCGGAAGCCGGCGTTTCGCTGGGCATCGATTACAAGACGCCCGCGTCGTGGCTTCGCTCGCTTTGGGAGCTTTTGGGCGACGGGCGCGGTTTCGTCGACAACCTGCAGCGCCAGATGCTGTTTTCGGACATGGTCACGCGTCTCGATGATGTCGACCTGCAGCCGCTTTCGCGCAGCCAGGGCACGGTGCGCATGCTTGCGCGCATGGCCCGCGATGTGCTGCCAGGTGTGGCGGGGACAGCTGCCGAGCGATGCCGTGGCAACAATTGCCGGCCTGAGCCAAAAAGCGATGCCGAGGCTCGTGTGTTCGAGCTTTTGCGTGCCTACGCGGGCGGTCTGGACCGTCGAGATATGGTCGAGCCCTGCGAGGCGGCTGACATTATGGCCAGCGCTCTGGCCGATAATCTGCCGGCGTGCGCCCGTGCCGTCTGTGTACGCGGCGTCACGTCGTTTACGCACGGTCTGCTCGAGCTGCTGTCTGCTGTGGCGAACAGTGGGGGAGAGGTCGTCGTGCTGCTTGCTCGCGAGCAGGCGGCGATGCGCGAGGAACTTGCCGCGGCATTTGATGCCAGCGGTGTGCTGTTTGAGATCGCGCCGCTGGGGGAGGACGCCGTCGCGTCTGATGCCGCTTGTGGAACCACCGCTCAGCCTGCCTTTATTGAGGTCGCGGGCCCCCACGCCCGCGCTCATGCTTATGCGGACGCAATTGATGTTCTGGTAAAAGCGCGCCAGGGTTTCGGGGCCGACGATACCGCCGGCCTCTCCGCCGACCCCGTACGCGTGCTCGTTGTTTCTGCCCGGGCACCCCAGCTGTTCGGTGAGCTCGCCTCTCGTCTGGCGGCTCGTCATATCGCTGCCGAGACAACTGAATTCACGGCGTTTTCCCAATCCATTGCGGGCAGGCAGTTTGCGGCGCTTGCCAGCTTGATCGAGCGCATGAAGGCGGCCGATGAGGGTGTGGCGTCAAAGACCGAGTGGTGGCCCGCGCCTGAGCTTGCCGACTGGATCTACAGTCCGCTTTCGGGCGCTGATGCCGCCAATGCCCGTATCTTCGATAAGAATATGCGTCTCTCGCGTAGCAAGACTACCGCGGGCGTTAAGAGCCTGCTGCAGAGCGTGCAAGGCCAGGTGAGGGGCGCACGCAAGGCGGCGAGCGACGAAAACTGGTTTAAGAACGTACCGTGTGTGGTCTCGGACGTGTTCCAGGCACTGTGGCGCGACAAGCCCGTGACGGCGCTCAAGGCCATGCTTGCCGTTGCCGAGGCGTTGCCCGATCGCTCGCTGGGTAGCCTGGATGGCCAAGCTCGTCGCCAAGCGGAGACGGCCCTGCTGCGCCACGCCATCGACATCCTTATGAATGACGCCCGCGCGCTCGACGTGTCGCAGGCCGCGACCGTGCCCGTGCTCGATGGCATTCGCACCAAGGTGGACAAGCGTAGCACCGCCTACGATTACGAGACCTACGAGGTTGACGGTGCGCCACGTGCCCAGGTTCGCTTTGCCTCGCTTGCCGATGTGGCGGCTCTGCGCCCCGGCAGCTACGATGCCGTGCTGTTTGCCGATGTCGATCTGGACAGCTATCCGCTCTCACGCGAGGAAGGACCGCTGGCCACGTTGGCTGCGAGCCTTGGTCGCGAGGGCGTGACGCTTGAGCCTGCGGCCTTGTTGCGCGTGCGCTTTGGCCACGCGATGCGGGCGGCACGTGGCCCGGTTGCGCTTGCGCGCGTGACGCACGATCGCCAGGCGCGCGAGTGCTATCCGGCTGCCGTGTGGACCGAGTTGCGGGCGCATGCCGAGGCCACCGGTGCCGCTCAGGTGACATGCGTGGGCGAGGGCGATATCGTAGGTGATTTTGACCCTGCAGCCGGCAAGGGCCTCAAGCGCGAGCGCGTGGCATGCGAGGCTCCTCAGCATTTGAGCGAGGCGGCCGTGCCATATCTGGTCTTGCGCCGTCGGGACGGCGAGGGCGAGGACGCGCCGCTTGTACCGCGTCTGACGTCTGCCTCGCAGATCGAGGCCTATTCCACCTGCCCGCTGTGCTGGTTCGTCTCGTATCGCGTTAAGCCCCAGTCTATCGACGCGGGTTTTGGCAACATGGAGAAGGGCAACTTTGTCCACGACGTGCTGGAACATCTGCATGCCCGTTTGCCCCAAGAGGGCATGGAGCGTGTGACGCCCGAAAACCTGCCGCGTGCGCAGGAGCTGCTGCACGAGGTCTTTGCCGAAACCTTGGCCGAGCACGCCGGCAAGCGTGGCAACGAGGGCCCGCTGGTACCGCTCTCTGCGGTGGAGGAGCGTCAGGTGGCCGAGATCCTGCCGCAGCTGGAGGGCGTGCTTGCTTACGAGTCCGAGGCGCTTGCCCCCTTCGCTCCGCGCTACCTGGAGTTTGCGTTCAACGAGCTCCAGGTCGAGTATGCCGGCTGGCCGCTCGGCGGGCGCATCGACCGTGTGGATGTGGATGCCGAGAATCGCGCTGTGGTGATTGACTACAAGCATCGCACGGGCGTTGAGGAGTTTAAGCTCGCCGACCCTACGGTGCGCGACGAGGAATCGGGCACGGCGCCCATCGACGATCCGCGCTGGTTGCCGCCACATACCCAAACGCTCATCTACGCCCAGGCCATGCGCCGGGCGCTGGATTTGGATACCCGTGCGGCGCTCTATTTTTCGACCAAGGGCGGCAAGCCGGCGTTGCGCGGTGCCGCGAGCGCCGAGCTGCTCGAGGAAGAGCGTGGCGACGGTCGCATCCCGGGCCTTAAGAAAGGTTTCCCCGGCGAGGGTGGCAGCATGGACTTCGACGCCCTGCTCGATCGCGTGGAGGCCGGCATCGCCGAGCGCTTGCGCGAACTCGAGGCGGGCAACGTCACTGCTGTCGACCCGGCGTCGACGCAGGCCGCGCATGCCCGCTGCTCGTATAACCACGAAGGAACGTTTGTAAGGAGGGACGTGTAGACCATGGATCTTTCGACCTTGATGCCGCAACAGCTGCAGATCGTCAAGACGCTCGACCGTCCGCTGTTTGTCTCGGCGGGCGCCGGTTCGGGCAAGACCTTTACCCTCACGCGCCGCATCGTCTACGCGCTCTCGCCCGAATCCGGTCCGTTCGTCGAGCATCTGGACCAGGTGCTCGCCATTACCTTTACCAAGGATGCCGCGGCCGAGATTCGCGATCGCGTGCGCCGTGCGCTTATCGACGAGGGCATGGACGAGGAAGCGCTGACCGTCGACGACGCGTGGATCTCGACCATTCACGGCATGTGCTCGCGTATCCTGCGCGCACACGCGCTTGAGTTGGGCATCGACCCCGAGTTCACGGTGCTCACCGATACCGACGAGCTCATGGACCAGGCTGTTGAGCATGTGCTGGCCCGCGCGACGGCACCCGATGCCGCCCCCGAGCTCGCGGCATCGCTCAAGGCCCTCTACGCCTGGTATCCCATGGCGGGCGAGGGCGGCCCCTTTGGTGCCGGCACGACCATCAAGGGTCTGGTGCGCGAGATGCTGGAGCTCTCGAGCCAGCTGCCGGGCGGCATGGACGACGTGTGCGTGGCGCGTGGCCAGGCCGATACCTCGGCGCTCGCCGATGCCTATCGCGCGGCGCTGGGCGCAAGCAAGGCCGCGACCGAGAAGGCGCAGACGGCGCTCGACGCCATCGACGCGTTCGAGGCGAGCGGCAAGACCATGGTCGATGCGGCGCGACTCATGATGTCGTGCACCATGCCGCGCGCGAGCAAGGCGTTCCCCAAGGAGCAGGTCGAGCTGCTCAAGGCCGAGGCCGCCGATGCATTTATCAATATCGTGCTTGCCTGCGGTGGCCCCGCGCTCGATGCACTGGTGGGCTTGGCCCGCTCTGTAGAGGCCGAGTATCGCGCACTGAAGGCTGCCCAGTCCGCCCTCGATAATAACGACCTGCTGCGCATGGCCTACGAGGCCCTGCGCGATTACCCTGCCATTCGTGCTGCGTACGAGGGCCGCTTTAAGATGGTCATGATTGACGAGTTTCAGGATACCGATCAGATGCAGGTCGACCTGATCCGCTACCTGACCGGCGTGGGGGAGCGCGCGCTGTGCACCGTGGGCGATGCGCAGCAGTCGATCTATCGCTTCCGCGGCGCCGAGGTCGAGGTGTTCCGTCGCCAGGAGCGCAAAGTGGAATCGACGGCGGCGTCGGAGACGGTTGCCACGTCCGATGCCCTCGCCGGCGAGCTCGTCAAGCTCGTGCGCAACTTCCGCAGCCACGACGAGGTGCTGCGCTATGTGGCCCGTGTCTTCGACGGCGACGACGGCGGCCTGATGCAGGGCTTTTTGGATCTTGAGGCGAGCGACGGCCGCAAGGACACGCTGGTGGCGGATGCCTCGCGCCGCCAGGCCCTCTTTGTTGCCGGCGGCAGTACGCAGGAGCGCACACAGGCCAAGGCCCGCGCGATCGCGGAGCGATTCCGCGCGCTTGCCGATGCCGGCCAGCCCCAGGGCGGCATGGTGCTGCTGCTGGGCCGCATGACCAACGCAGACGTTTACGCACAGGCCTTCCGTGACCAGGGGCTCGACTGCGTCATCGCGGGCGGCTCGGTCTTTGCCCAAGCTGCCGAGGTGCAGACGGTGCGCGCCCTGGTTTGTGCCCTCGCCAATCCGGCCGATACGGCGCAGGGCCTTATGCCACTGCTGGCCTCGCCGATGTTTGCACTCGGCGCCCAGGAGTTCCTGGCGCTGGCGACCAAACTCGACGATCAGACGGGCGAGACGTCGCGCCGCAACATCGATGCGGGCATCATGAGCGATTCCGATGTGCCGGGCTTGCAGGGCTTGCCGCTCGTGACGCGTGCCCGCGAGGTGCTGCGCTACGCACTGCGTCGCGTGGGGCGTGATTCGTTCGCCGCCATCGCGCGCGACGCGGTCAATGCCTCCGGCTGGTTCGTGCGCCTGGCGCAGCGCGGCCCCGAGGGCAAGGCCATCGCCGCCAACGTGCTCAAGGCGCTCGATGCCGTGGCCGAGGCGGAGGCCGAGTTCGGTAACTCGCCGCGCTCCATTGCGCTTGCCTTCGATCGCTTCCTGGCGGGCAAGGAGGCCCCGGGCGCCCTGAACGAGGAGGGCGACGGCGCGGTGCGCATCATGACGGTTCATGCCTCCAAGGGTCTGGAATATCCGGTCGTGGCGGTCGCCGAGTGCTTTGGCGTGCGTAAGTCCTCGGGTTCGGCACAGATGGGTCGCGTCGAGGGCGGAGCGCGGGTCGTGGCGCTGCCGGCACGCTTCGACGGCGTTAAGCTCGCGGACGGCACGTTCGTAAAGGGCGATGACGTCAAAAAGCAGTTTGAGCATGCGTTTAAGGGCAAGGGCACGTCGCTGTGGCTACCGCCGGAGCTCATGGAGGACGTCTGTGCGACGGGTTCTCCCGCCGAGGCATTTGCTCGCCTGCGCAACGACGACCTGCAGCTTTCGCTCGAGGAGCGGGCCCGTTTGCTCTACGTTGCCATGACCCGTGCGCGCGAGCTGGTGATCTTGGCGATGGATGCCGGCGTGAGCCGTGGCAAGGTGACGGCGCCGACCTTCGATGTCGAGACCGATCTGACCTACGACGTGCTGCGCCGCATTCTGCCGACCGACGCTCTGGACATGCCGCAGCTCGATGCCGACCGCCTGGTATTCGACAACTCCCAGCCGGGCGACTACGAGCTCATTTCGCTTTCGGACTTTACCTTTGGCGAGCAGGCGTTTGAGGCCAACGCTTCGCTGAATGCCGAGGGCAGGCTCGTTCGTGGCGATACCGATGTCGCCGATAATGCTGCGCACTCAACCGTGCCCGGTCCTGCCGACCCCAAGCCCGATTCGTTTGAACTCGTATATCCCCAGGCGGCGGGCGTGCGCATGGGCACGTGTCCGTTCCCGGCGCGTGATTCGTACAGCTATTCGTCGATCGCCGCGGCGCTCCATGCCGAGACGGAAGACCGTGCCGCCGAGGCGCGTGTTCCCATGGACGAGGCGGGCGACGATGCCGAGTCGGATGGCTCGGAGATAGCCGATGCAGACGTGGCTGCTGTCGAGCCCGCCGGCAACCCCGTGGCGCTGGGCTCGGCGTTCCATGCCGCCTGCCAGTGGCTCATCGAGATGGGTGCCGATGCGCTGCCCGCTGAGCGCGCCGATGCGCTGACGCGCCTGTGGTGCCTGACGCCGGAGCAGCGCGAGCGTTTTGACGTTGCCCTGAATCGCTGGCTCAGGTCGTCGGTCCGTGCCGAGCTTCTTGCCTGGCCGTGCGTCCGTGCCGAAGTGCCGTTCTTCTCGCTGGGCTGCGAGGACAAGGACATTGCCCGCTACGGTGCATATGCCGAGGGCGCCATCGATGCGCTGGCGACCGACCCGGCCGATCCGTCACGCGCACTGGTCATCGATTACAAGACGGGTGGCACGCCGGACGAGACACCCGACCAGCTGCTCGAGAAGCACGCCCTGCAGGCGCGCGTCTATTCGGATGTTCTGCATAAGGCGGGCTTTAAGACGGTGACCGTCAAGTTCGTCCGCGTGGAGCAGACGGCCCCAGCTGTCTCAGTCGAGCTCGCCGAGCCCCAGGTGGTCACCTACAACCTCTAACCCTCAGATAACTTGCGGTGGATTCCTTTTCGATTCCACTGCAGCTCAGGGGTAGCTAATTTGGGACGGGGCTCTTTTAGCTACCCCCATACATCGGTTGAGATGTATTCCGACCCCGACTCGTTCGCCGTCAGTCAAAGGGTAGCTAAAAAAGCCCCGTCCCAAATTAGCTACCCGTGTGGGTTTGGCTAGGTTCGGGCGCTGTCCGTGCCGTGGGGTAAAATCGTTCAGTCAGAACACGAACCCGCATCGGAGCTCATCACATGGCATTCGTCCATCTGCACAACCACACTGTTTTCTCCATGCTCGACGGCGCAACCCGTATCCAGGATATGGTCAACCGTGCCGTAGAGCTGGGCATGCCCGCCGTGGCCATTACCGACCACGGCTACATGTATGGCGTGCCCGATCTGGCGCTGGCCTGCGACGCCGTCAACCACAATACGCCCGAGTACAAAACTTGGAGCCACGACAAGGCCTTCTTGGAAAAGGACCGCCGCGACGAGCTGGTGGAGCCCGATCCCGAGGCAAACCCGCGCGAGCATGCCCAGTATGTGAAGGACATGGCCATGTGGGACGAGAAGGGCAATATCGACGAGCTCAAGCCGCCTCTGGTCATCAAGCCCATCTTTGGCTGCGAGGTCTACTTTACGCCGGACGAGACGCTCGCCCGCGACCACAAACCCGAGCTCTACCACATGATCCTTCTGGCCAAGGACCAGGAGGGCTACGTCAACCTGATGCAAACGGTCTCCGAGGCCGCCGTGCAGGGCTTTTACTACAAGCCGCGCGTGACGCTCGACAACCTGCGCCGCCACGCCAAGGGCATGATCTGCACCAGCGCCTGCATCGCGGGCATCATCCCCAAATACATCGACCGGGGCGACATGGAGGGCGCCATCAAGTGGGCCGAGACCTTCCGTGATACTTTTGACCCCGGCGACTTCTACATCGAGATCCAGGAACACGGCATCACCACCGATAACGGCCTGACCGACGAGCAGATGGACCGCACGCTCATTGATATCGCCAAACAGGTGGGCGTCAAGGTCATCGCCACCAACGACTTCCACTACCTGCGCCGCGAGGACGCGCCCGTGCAGGACGTCATCATGTGCATCGGCATGAACGCCAAGGTCGACGACCCCAACCGCATGCGCATGACCGGCTCGGAGTTTTACATGAAGACCGAGGAGGAGATGCGGGCGATGTTCCCGTATTGCCCCGAGGCCTGCGACAACACGCTCGAGATCGCCGACAAGTGCTACGTTGAGCTGGACTGGGACTCCATCATCCTGCCGCGCTTTCCGCTGCTCGATCCCGGCGAGACGCACGAGAGCCAGTTCCGCCGCGAGTGCGAGAAGGGCCTTCGCCAGCACTACGGTGACGACTGGGCCACGCGCGAGATCGGTGGCGTCAACATCAAAGAGCGCTTTGAGTACGAATACAAGGTCATTTGCGACAAGGGCTTTGCCGCCTACTTTTTGATCGTCGCCGAGTACGTGCAATGGGCCAAGGACAACGGCATCGGCGTCGGCCCCGGCCGTGGCTCGGCCGCCGGCGCTATCGTCGCCTACGCCATGAACATCACCGCGTTCGACCCGCTCGAGAACGGTCTGATGTTCGAGAGGTTCCTGTCCCCGCAGCGTACCGAGATGCCCGATATCGATATGGACTTCGACGATGAGCGGCGTCTTGAGGTCGTGGAGCACGTTCGCCAGCTCTACGGTCCCGAGAAGGTCACCCACGTCATCACCTACTCGACCATTAAGGCCAAGCAGGCCATCAACGATGCCGCGCGCGTCCTGGACTACCCGGTCTACATGGGCCAGCGCCTGTCCAAGATGGTCTCGAGCGACCCCAAGGTCAAGCTCAAGCAGGTGCTCGAAAAACAACCCGGCAAAGAGGATCTGTTTAACCCCGACTTTGCCGAGGCCTATAAAAAGGACGACGACGCCCGCCGCATCATCGACACGGCGCTCTCGATCGAGGGCCTCACCCGTGGCGAGGGCGTTCATGCGTGCGCCGTTCTGATCTGCCGCGACCCCGTCAACGAGCACGTGCCCACCAAGCTCGACACCAAGGGCGGCGTCGAGATTACCCAGTACGAGGGCCATACCGTTGCCGACATGGGCCTGCTCAAGATGGACTTCTTGGGCCTGCGTACGCTGACGGTTATCTCCAAGGCCAAGGCAAACATCAAAAAGAACTTCGGCATCGACATCAAAGAGGAAGAGATTCCCTTTGACGATCCCGAGATCTTTAAGCTCATGGGCTCCGGCCACACCGCCGGCGTCTTCCAGGTTGAGTCCGCCGGCATGACGGCCACGATCAAGAACATGAAGCCCACCGAGTACAAGCACGTCGTGGCATTGATCGCCCTGTACCGCCCGGGCCCGCTGGGCGCCGGCATGGTTTCGTCCTACATCAACCGTATGAACGGCAAGGAGCCGGCCGTCTCCTACGACGACCGTCTGGACGACATCTTGGGCGAAACCTACGGCACCATGGTCTACCAGGAGCAGGTTATGCTCATCTCCGTCGAGATGTGCGGCTTCTCCAAGGGCGAATCGGACTCGCGTATCCGTAAGCCCGTGGCTAAGAAGAAGATCAAGCTGCTCACGTCGACGGTACTCCACTGGGAGGATGGCTCGGACGAGACCACCTACGACCACTGGATGAACGGCGCCATCAAGAACAACTACACGCGCGAGGTCGCCCAGAAGATTTGGGACGATGTTCTCGAGTTCGCGTCCTACGCCTTCAACAAGTCGCACTCCGCCGGCTACGCCATCTTGGTTATGCAGACGGCGTGGCTCAAGGCGCACTATCCGCACGAGTACATGGCGGCTGTCCTGACGTCCTATACGGGCAAGACCGACAAGATCGTGCACTACGTCTCGGCATGCCGTCACGACGGCATCCCCGTGCTTTCGCCAGATGTCAACGAGTCCGGTACCGAGTTCACGGCTACCAAGGAAGGTGTGCGCTTTGGTCTGGCCGGTATCCGCGGCGTGGGCACCGGCGTGGCGCAGGCGATTATCGCCGAGCGCGAGGCGGGCGGTCCGTTTAAGACGCTGCATGATTTTGTCGAGCGCGTGGACTCGAGCCAGGCCAACCGTCGCGTGATCGAATCGCTCATCAAGGCAGGTGCCTTCGACTCCACGGGGTATCCGCGTCGTCAGATGATGCACTTTGTGGACAAGAACAACCCCGAGAACATCATCGATGCCGCGGCAAAGCGCCAGAAGGATCGCGCGAGCGGCCAGACGTCGTTCTTCGACATGTTTGGCGACGTTGAGGGCTCGGGCTTTGAGGTGAGCGTACCCGATCCGGATGGCCAGGAATGGGACCGCCACCTTAAGCTGAGCCAGGAGAAGGAGGTTCTGGGCATCTATGTCTCGGACCACCCGCTGCGCCCGTTTGAGTATGCGCTCAGCAAAGCGCGCGACTTTTCGTTCTCGCAGATCGACACCGGCTACGAGGTGCAAAACCCCACGGGCGGCACCATCAACCAGGAAATTCCCGAGGGCAAGGCGCTGTGGTGGGCCGGTATGGTCTCGAGCGTGTCCAAGCGCGTGACCAAAAACGGCGACCCCATGGGCATCGTGCAGCTCGAGGACATGGAAGGCGAGGCCACCGTCGTGGTGTTCCCCAAGACCTTCAAGGAGGCCGAGGGGTATCTGTACGGCGAGGTCGACCCCGAGACCGGCGCGCAGCTGTCCGATGCGTTTGTGCGCATTAAGGGCAAGCTCGAGCGCTCGGACCGCGGCGACCAGATCATCGCGCAGGAGATCGTGCCGCTTGAGCTCAACGAGGAGAACAACAAGCCCAAGGTGTTTGAGGTCATGGTGCCCAACAGCCGCTTTAGCCAGGGCAACATGGCGCGTCTTGCCACGGTGCTCACCGCCAACCCGGGCGGCGATCGCGTAGAGATCTTTATCGAGCAGGCGGACGGGCGCGTGCTGCGTGCCGAGGTACCTGCTAAGGTCAACGCACGCTCGATTCCGCTGTTGGCCGAGGCCAAGGCCATCGTCGGCAACCAAGGTCGCGTGACGGTGATCTAAGGACGCCGTTGGCGGGGTAGCTAATTTGGGACGGGGCTTTTTTAGCTACCCTTTGGCTGACGGCGAATGAGTCGGGGTCGGAACACATCTCAACCGACATATGGGGGTAGCTAAAATAGCCCCGTCCCAAATTAGCTACCCCGGGTGAGATTGGAGGAAGCGATGGCGCAGGGGACGTTTGTGCAGGCGCTTCGTAAGGAGGCGGCGCTCAGCAGTACCTTTATGAAGGGGCGTTCGCTCATGCTCAACGGCGCCGTGCTGTCGTTTGAGGACTCCGGCTCGCGCTTCTCCAAAAACGCGAATATCGAGGGTACGGTGCGTGGTTCGCGCGGCGACCTGTATAAGACGCACGTGGCGCTCGATATGGACGAGCACGAGGTTGTCGACTACGACTGCGATTGTCCCGCCGCCTTCCGCTATTCCGGCATGTGCAAGCACGCCATCGCCACGGCGTTGGCGTATCTGGATGCCAGCGGCGCCGAGCCCGTCGAGGGTTTGCGCACGCCGGTCCGCACGTTTACGGTGTCGCCCGCACAGTCCAAGCAGCCCACACGCCCCGCGCCCAGCGCATCTGCGGTCAACCCCAACTTTCCCTTCCCGGCGCCCGTGCCCACGAGCCCGAGCCTTGTGGCAGCACTTTCCGATCTTTCGGACGCGCGCATGGATAAACTCGTGGCCATGCGCCGCAAGCTCGCCGGCACCATTGACCCCGATGCGCCCAAAGCAGTGCTGGAGCCCTCGCTGGTGCCGTACTACAATCCGCTGTTTGCCGATCGCTTTAGCTGGGCGCTCGAGTTTCGCATCCGCTGCGGTTCGGTGTCCTACGTGGTTAAGGATATCGACGGCATGGCCGATGCCTATGCGCGCGGCGGTACGTTCTCCTATGGCAAGAAGCTTACGTTTGCCCATGTGTCCGAGGCTTTCGATGACGTGTCGGCAAAGCTGCTCGACTTTGTTGCAATGACGGTCGCCTACCTAGGCGATATTACGAGCTCGCGCTCGGCATCGTACGACTTTGCCCGCAGCGGCTTTGTCGCCGAGCGTCAGTTGCCGGTATCCGAGTATTCCATCGTGTCCGTGCTGGACCTGCTGCGCGGCAGGGCCATGTCCTTTGAGCCTGCTTGGTCGCGGGGGACGACGACGCACCGCGCCTACGAGGTGACGGTCGAGTCGTTGCCGGAAGGGGAGAACGAAGTCCCGGCTAAGCGCCCGCCGCTGATTGCTGCCAAGATTATGCCGGCAGCCGGGGGCAGCTACGACTTGCGCCTTCCGGCCGATACGTACTGCTTTGCCTCGGGCGACGTCGCCTATCTGGTCGATACGCGCCGCGCGCGCCGTACCGACACGGCGTTTGCCCAACATGCCGCGCCGTTCCTATCGCACTTGTTGCCCTGCCGCACACCGGTCCATATCGCCGCCGACCAGGTGGGTGAGTTTTGCCGCATGGCGCTGCCTATCTTGCGCGACTACACCGACCTTACTGCGCCCGCTGTGCTCGATACCGTGGCGCCCGAGCCAAGCTTTGCCATGGCGATCGGCGTCGACGATGGCCTTGTGACCTGCAAAATTACGGTTACCTACGGCGACTGGTCGGCAGATCTCTTTAGCATGGGCGCTCCGGGCAGCCCCTTCGAAGAGCGGCGCCCGGGCGTGCCGCCGCGCGACGAGGTGGCAGAGTTTCGCGTTATGGATACGGCGGCTCTGTATTTCGACTTTTACGAGGGTGGCCTGGCGTTTGAGGAACGCGATGACGAGAGCCTGTTCCACTTGCTGACTGAGGGCCTGTCTGCCCTGTCCGAGCTGGGCGAGGTCATGCTCAGCGACCGTCTGCGCCAGATCTCGGTCCGCCCTGCGCCCAAGCTTTCGGTGCGCGCCACCGTCAAGAGTAACCTGCTCGACGTCGAACTGGGCGCGAGCGGCCTTTCGGCGGCAGACCTTGCCATCTACCTCGATTCCTACAAGCGTCACCAGACGTTTGCTCGTCTCACGTCGGGCGACATCATTCGCCTGGACGAGGGAGCGCGCGCCGCGTTTGGCCTTGCCGAGGACTTGGGGGTCGATGCTGTCGACCTGCTCGACGGCGTGTCGCTTCCCGCGTCGAGTACCCTGTTCGTCGACAGCATGCTTGCGCGCACGCCCGCGCTCGAAGCCGATCGCGACGCTGCATTCCGTCGCACCGTCGAGCGCCTGGACACGCTCGGCAAGATGGACTTTACGGTGCCGGCCTCGCTCAAGGCCACGCTGCGTGGCTACCAGGTCGACGGCTACCAGTGGCTCGGTTCGCTCGAGCATCTGGGCCTTGGCGGCATCTTGGCCGACGACATGGGCCTGGGCAAAACGCTCCAGATGATCGCGCATATCCTGGCGCACGTGGAGGCGGGGGACGCTAAGCCCACGCTCGTGGTATGCCCCGCATCGCTCGTGTACAACTGGACCGCCGAGCTGGAGCGCTTTGCCCCCTCGATTGATGTGTGCGCCATTGTGGGTGCTAAGGCCCAACGTCGCGTGCAAATTGCCGGCGTGGCCGAGCACAACGTGATCGTGACGTCGTATGACCTCATGCGCCGCGATATCGACGAGTACGTCGAGCAGGACTTTGCCCGCGTGGTGCTGGATGAAGCCCAGTACATTAAAAACCCGCTCACGCAGGTGGCTCGCGCCGCAAAGCGTCTGCCGGCCGCTGTGCGCTTTGCCTTGACGGGCACGCCCATCGAAAACCGCCTGTCCGAGCTCTGGAGCATCTTCGACTTTTTGATGCCGGGCCTGCTCGGCACGCGCGAGTCGTTTGCCAAGCGCTTCGAAAGCCCGGTCGAGCACGCCGAGGGTGACAGCGCCGCTCGCCTGCAGGCGCTCGTGTCGCCATTTGTGCTGCGCCGCGTCAAGGAAGACGTGGTGGCCGACCTGCCCGAGAAGATCGAGGATACGGTGATGGCGCAGCTCACCGGCGAGCAGCGTAAGCTCTACCTGGCCAACCAGGACCGCATTGCCCAGCAAGTGCAGCACCGCGAGGCCGGGGAGTTCAAAAAAGATAAGCTCAAGGTACTTGCCGAGCTCACCAAGCTGCGCCAGATCTGCTGTGATCCTCATCTGCATTACGCGGACTACAAGGCGGGAAGCGCCAAGCTCGATACGTGTATGGAGCTCGTCCACGGCGCGCTCGACGGCGGTCATCGCATCTTGCTGTTCAGCCAGTTTACGGGCATGCTCGATATCATCGGCAAGCGCCTGGCCAAGGAGGATATCACCTTCCTTAAGCTTACGGGCGCATCGTCTAAAGAGAGCCGCGCCAAGATGGTTGCGCAGTTCCAAGCGGGCGAGGTGCCGGTGTTCTTGATTTCGCTCAAGGCGGGCGGCGTGGGCCTTAATTTGACGGCTGCCGACGTGGTCATCCACTACGACCCGTGGTGGAACGTGGCGGCGCAGGACCAGGCGACCGACCGCGCCCACCGCATTGGCCAGCAGCACACCGTGACCGTGTACAAGCTCATCGCCAAGGACACGATCGAGGAACGCATCATGCAGATGCAGGAGTCCAAGCGCGACCTGGTCAACAGTGTGCTCGGCGGTGACGGCATTTCGTCGGCGCTGTTCACGCGCGAGGACGTTCTGGCGCTGCTCGGTGGCGACGGTCGCTAGCTGCGCGCGGGATGGGGCCGCCGGGCTGGGCCAGGTCGCCGGTTCGTCCTGGCCCGACCGCTTGCCTCACCCGTTATGTGTTCATTTGCAATGCCATGGATGGTTCGGCGCTCTTTGGGCATAAGAACCATTGAGAACATTGGCACATCAGCAAAGGAGAACATCATGGCGAAATTCTTTAAAGACTCCGACGGCAAGCTCGTTGCCGCTCTTGGCGACGACGTTGCGACCCCTGCCGGCTGCACGGAGCTGACGGCAAACACCGAGGACGCGGCGCACGAGAAGCACGTGCCTGTTGTCGAGATCGAGCGCGATGGCCACGTCATTCGTGCGCGCGTGGGCTCGACGGAGCACCCCATGCTGCCCGAGCACTACATCGAGTGGATCGCGCTTGAGGCCGAGGGCCGCTTGGAGGTCCATTACCTTGAGCCCGGCATGAAGCCCGCGACGTTTTTCGCTGGCGGCTCCAAGACCGGTACCGTCTATGCCTACTGCAACCTGCATGGGCTGTGGTCCGCGACGTTCTAGGAGCGCGCCCCCGCTCGGGGTATCATAGCTAGCATATGCACATGCAAGCGCCGGCTGCATTATGCGGCCGGCGCTTTTACTACGGTTTCGATGGTTTACGACGGAAAGGGCTGGGCCATGAAGCTCGCGCTTGCACAGATCGATATGCGCCTGGGTGATATTGAGGGCATTTGCGGTCGCATCGAGGACCAGGCTCGTCTGGCCCACGAGCGCGGGGCGCGCGTGCTGTGCGTCCCGGCTCCGCTCTTTATGGGTGCTCTGCCCGGCGGTCTGGTGGGTACTGCCGACTTTGAGCACGACATGCTGACAGGCCTGACCGGTGTTGCCGAGCGTATCCAAGAGCTCGATATGATCTGCATCGTGCCCGCGGCCGTTTCGTTTGAGGGCCAGCCGCTGCTCGACTACATGATGCTCAAGGACGGTCGTGTGGTGCCGGCGCGATCGAGCATTGCCCTGCAGCGTGGCGAGAACAACGACACGCGTTGGGCGCCGCCGGTGTTCGACGTGGACGGCGTGCGCATCGCCGTGATTTTTGACTTGGACCGCGAACTCGAGATGTTGCCGACCGGTGTTGACCTCATTGCGTATTTCCAATTCAACGCGTTTGACATGACCGACCGCGAGACTGCCGCCATCGCCGCCGTTCGCAGCGGTGCCTACCGCAAGATCGCGTCTAAGCGCAGCGTGTGGTTTGCCTGCATGGCGCCGGTCGGTGCGTACGACGAGTCGGTGTATACCGGCGGTTCGTTTGTGCTCGACGACTGCGGTCGCGTGGTGGCCCAGGCGCCGTGTTTTGAGGAGAGCCTGCTGGTTCAGGAGATTCAGCGCGGCGTGATGCTCGATGCCCTGGAAGATCACGAACTGCCCGAGTTTCGTTCCGAGGCGTGGCTGTGGCAGGCGTTGGTGCTCGCCGTGCGCGACAACGCCCGCGCTCGCGGCGCGTCGCGTGCTGTGGTGGCACTCGAGGGTGACTTGCCGTCGTCCCTGCTGGCGGCACTTGCCGTTGACGCTCTGGGCCCGCGTAATGTGATTGGCCTTGTGCTGGGTCGCAACCGTATCTTTACGCCGGCTCAGGAAGAGGCCGAGGCTGCCCGCTGTGCCGCCGTCCGCGCGATTGCCGAGCGCCTGCACATTCGCACCGTCGAGCGCGATGCACCGGATGCGGCGCGTGTGCTCGATCGCGACGTGTCGGCGGGCGATGCCGAGCGTCTGCGCTCGCGTGCGCTGGACCTGATGTTGGAGGACACGGCGCTCGAGCTGGGCGCCATGGCGTTGAGCCCGCTCTCCAAGACCGAGTACGCGCTAGCGGCGCCCGCACTGTCCGGCGGCTACCAGGGCGACTTTGCGCCCTTTGGCGATGTGTACCTGTCGACGCTTGAGTTTGTGGCGCGCGTGCGCAACCGCACGTCTGCCGTGGTGCCCCAAGAGCTCGTGACGCTCAACGCGGTGGAAGATTGTATGGAGCGAGTGCTGGCGCAGGCGCTCTCGACGCTCGACGGTCCGGTCGATATGCTCGACCGCGCGGCACAGCTGCTCGGCGGGCTTGAGCCGGGTGAGGTCGATGGCGCGCTCGAGGCGCACGTGGACCGCAATCGATCTTTCGACGACATCCCGATGGCCGCTGGCAAGCCTGAGGCCTGCTCGCTGCTGCTGATGCTCGTTCGACAGGGTGAGGCTGCCCGTCGCATGTTGCCGACGGCGCCGATCGTTTCGGCCCGTTCGTTTGCCGAGCGCGCTTGGCCGTACATGCTTGCGTGGTCCGATTTGGGGCTCAACGGCAAGGAGCGCATGACGGTTGATTCACTGGCGCGCGCCGAAGTGCGCCGCTTTGCCGATAGCGATACGGGCGATCGCATGCGCGGTGAGATGATGGGTCTGTTGGGTGAGCTGTTGGGTATTTCGCCCGAGCAGATGGAGGAGCTGCGCTCTGAGGACGGTCAGCGTCGTTTGCACGAGGGAATGAAAAAGTTCGAGGGCGAGGTCCAGGACGCCATCGAAAGGATGATGGGCGGCCAGGGCGGACCGCAGGGCGGGCCCCAGGGCACGCCGATGCCACATCCGCCGGTGGATCCCCGTCAGTTTCCTTTTTTCTCGCAGAACTAAACTGGGGATAGGATTCGCTCCCAACCCCGATGCTTTAACTAAGCATCTTGGCCCTGTTGTGTTATTCTAGAACAGACGTTCGTGAATAGTGCGTGGGGCCTTGCCTTGCGCTGCGCTTGTGGCGAGGGGAGGTTGGCTTGGTTATCTTGGGTATCGACCCTGGTTTGGCCCATACGGGGTGGGGGATTATCGAGGAGCGACGTGGCGAGGTTCGCTGTCGTGCCTATGGCTGCATCGAGACCAGTGCTGGAAGTCCGCTCGCGGTGCGCCTGTCGCATATCGCCCGCGACCTCAAGGGCGTTGTCGAACGCTATCGTCCCGATACCGCTGCTATCGAGAGCATCTACTTTGGCGCTAACGTTCGTTCGGCCATCCCCACGGCGCATGCCCGCGGCGCTGCGCTTGTGGCGCTTTCGGAGTGCGCGCTCGAGATTGGCGAATACACGCCTATGCAGATTAAGCAGGCTGTTGTGGGCACGGGCGCTGCAGACAAACGGCAGGTTGCCTACATGGTGCGCACGCTTACGCAGCTCGATCACGACCCGCACCCCGACCATGCCGCCGATGCCCTGGCCTGCGCCATCTGCCACGTTAACCTCAGCCGCACCCGAGCGCTTACCGGCGGCGAGTTCTATCAACAGAGAGGAACCGGATACTGATGATCTCCCAGCTCCACGGAACGCTTGTCGAGGCCACGATGAGCTCTGCTGTCGTCGATGTATCGGGCGTGGGCTTTGAGCTCGGCATCTCGGGCAGCACTGCGGCCACGTTGCCGACGCCCGGCGGCGAGGTCCGCCTCTACACGCGCATGCAGGTGCGCGAGGACGCCATGACACTTTTCGGATTTTCCTCAAAGGATGAGCGCACAATGTTCGACCGGCTCGTGTCCGTCTCGGGCGTTGGCCCGCGCTTGGCGCTCGCCGTGCTTTCCACCTATACCGTGGGGCAGCTGTATTCGCTGGTGATGGCCGAGGACGACAAGGGCATGGCTAAGGTGCCCGGTGTGGGTAAAAAGACAGCTCAGCGCCTCATTCTGGAGCTCAAGAGTACCTTTGCCAAGGATAAGGGCTTTGTGCCGGTCGACGTGATTCCCGGACAGGTTGCGATGCCCGTGCCCGCTGCCGCTCCCTCGGCCATCGATGATGCCCGTGCGGCACTCCTTTCCATGGGCTTTAGCCCGCAGGAGGCCGATGTCGCTCTGAGCGGGTATGATGGGCAGGATATGCGTGTCGAGGATCTGCTCGGCGCGGCGCTTAAGCGACTCGGAATGGATGCGTGATGTGGGAAGCCGATGACTCTCAGGACCTGTGGGCGACGCCCGGCAACTCGCCGGCGGCATCCATGGCGCATGGCGAGCGCATGGTGGGCTCGGAGCTGACGCCCGAGGACCTCGATGTCGACCGTACCCTGCGTCCCCAGCGCCTGGACGACTACTGCGGTCAGGAGCATATCAAGCAGAGCCTTCGCGTGCTGATCGAGGCGGCGCAGAGCCGTGGCGAGACGCTCGACCACGTGATCTTCTCGGGCCCTCCGGGTCTGGGCAAGACCACGCTGGCCACCGTTATAGCCAACGAGCTGGGCGCTCAGATTAAGACGACGAGTGGCCCGGCCATCGCGCGCACCGGCGACCTGGCGGCCATCCTTACCAACTTGCAGCCGGGTGACGTGCTGTTTATCGACGAGATCCACCGCCTCAACCGTTCGGTCGAGGAAGTCCTGTATCCCGCGATGGAGGACTTTGCGCTCGATATCGTTATCGGTAAAGGCCCGGCGGCGCGCTCGATTCGCCTGGATATCCCCAAGTTTACGCTGGTGGCGGCAACGACCCGCTCGGGTATGCTGACCGGCCCGCTGCGCGACCGTTTTGGTATTTCGTATCGCCTGGACTACTACACGGTCGAGGAGCTTGCCCAGATTGTGACGCGCTCGGCAACCATTTTGGGCGTGACAATAGACCATCCCAGCGCACTCGAGATCGGCTCACGCTCGCGCGGCACGCCACGTCTTGCCAACCGCTTGCTCAAGCGCGTGCGCGATTACGCCCAGGTGCGCGGCAATGGTCCTATTGAGCTTGATATCTGCCGTCAGGCGCTCGAGTTCTTTGAGATTGATGAGCTTGGTCTGGACTGGATGGACATTCGCATCTTGGAGACGCTCGCCAAGACGTTCTCCGGCCGTGCCGTGGGCCTGACGACCCTTGCCAGCGCGGTGGGCGAGGACCCGGGTACGCTCGAAGATGTCTACGAACCCTACCTGTTGCAGTGCGGGTTGATGATTCGCACGCCGCAGGGTCGTCAGGCAACGCTTCGCACCTTTGAGCACTTGGGGATTGAACCTACCGTTTAGGGGCGGGTTTGTTTTGGCTGGTCTGTAGGCTATCGCTGGGCATTGGATAAACATATCGCCGTTCATCGGTTATGGGCGTTTTACTATTGCGCGCCCGTGCTATGCTGAATTGGTCTTTTTCTCATCCGGTAACGAAAGGACCGCCCATGCCTACTGACATCGAAATCGCACGTTCCGTCACGCCGCTACCTATTACCGAGGTGGCCAAGAACGCCGGCGTCGACGTTAAGCACCTGATTCCGTACGGCTTCGACAAGGCAAAGGTCGACTATTCACTGCTCAACGAGCCGACCGATCACCAGGCCAAGCTTGTCCTCGTGACCGCTATCAATCCCACGCCCGCAGGCGAGGGCAAGACCACCACGACCATCGGTCTGGCCGACGGTCTGCGTCGTCGCGGCGTCAAGAGCGCCGTTGCCCTGCGCGAACCTTCGCTCGGTCCCGTCTTTGGCGTCAAGGGCGGTGCCGCCGGCGGCGGCTGGGCCCAGGTCATCCCCATGGAGGACATCAACCTGCACTTTACCGGAGACTTCCACGCTATCGGTGCCGCCAACAACCTGCTGGCCGCCATGCTCGACAACCATATTCAGCAGGGCAACCAGCTCGGCATCGATGTTAAGCGCATCACCTGGAAGCGCGTCGTCGACATGAACGACCGTCAACTGCGCCATGTTATCGATGGCATTGGCGGCAAGGCCCAGGGCGTGCCGCGCGAGGACGGCTTCGATATCACCGTTGCCTCCGAGGTCATGGCGATTCTGTGCCTGTCCACGAGCATCAACGACCTCAAAGAGCGCTTGGGCGAGATCGTCGTCGGCTACAGCTATGCCGGCGAGCCCGTCCGCGCCCGCGACCTCAAGGCTCAGGGCGCCATGGCTGCGCTGCTTAAGGATGCGCTCAAGCCCAACCTGGTGCAGACGCTCGAGGGCACGCCCGCGTTTGTCCACGGCGGCCCCTTCGCCAATATCGCCCACGGCTGCAACTCCATCATGGCCACCCGCATGGCCATGCGTTTTGGTGACGTCGCGATTACCGAGGCCGGCTTTGGCGCCGACCTTGGTGCCGAGAAGTTCCTGGACATCAAGTGCCGCATGACGGGCGTTCGCCCCAGCGCTGTCGTGGTCGTCGCCACTGCCCGCGCGCTTAAGTACAACGGCGGTGTTGCCAAGGCCGACCTCAACGACGAGAACCTCGAGGCCCTTAAGGCCGGCATGCCCAACCTGCTGCGCCACGTCGACAACATCCAGAACGTCTATGGTCTTCCCTGCGTGGTCGCCATCAACCGCTTCCCGACGGACACCGAGGCCGAACTTGCGCTCATCGAGTCCGAGTGCCAGAAGCTCGGCGTCAACGTTAAGCTGTCCGAGGTTTGGGCCAAGGGCGGCGAGGGTGCGCTCGACCTGGCCGATGAGGTCATGCGCCTGATTGAGCAGCCGAGCGAGCTCAAGTTTGCCTACGAGGACGGCGCCGATGTGGCCGACGCCCTGGAGGCCGTTGCCACCAAGGTCTACCGCGCCGATGGTGTCGACTTTACGCCGGCTGCCAAGCGCCAGCTCGCCGAGCTGCGCGAGAACGGCTTTGGCAACCTGCCGGTGTGCGTCGCCAAGACCCAGTACAGCTTTAGCGATAACGCCAAGGCTCTGGGCGCGCCCGAGAACTTCCGCATCACCGTGCGCGAGCTCAAGGTTTCCGCCGGTGCCCACTTTGTGGTCGCGCTGACCGGCAGCGTTCTGACCATGCCGGGCCTACCCAAGGTTCCCGCGGCCGAGAACATCGACGTCGACAACGACGGCAACATCACCGGCCTTTTCTAAGCCTGCTGCTCATAGCCGCTTGCCCGCCCCGCCGTGCCTACCAAGGCCCGGCGGGGCTTTGTGCGTACCTATACCGATAGCTACGTTCCTCCGTATCGTTCGGAACAGGTGACGAGGTCGGCGTACTACAAGATTCGAGCTATTCCTGCGGTCAGGATGTGACGCCTGGGTATCCTTGCGCCACGCATGTGCCCAACGAGTAGGGCAAAACAACAGGGAGTGAACTGAACAGTCCCCGGTGGCGCAAAACGCAGCGCCGCCGGGGACTTTTTGATGCAAATTGGCTCCGAAACAAGCTATCTGGGCCAGCCATGCCACGAAAAGCGCCCATCTACTACGTTTACCAGGGTTGGACCGACCATGGAGCGTTTTTTAACAATGCGGCAAGACGTTTACCTGCGGTTTTGTTAACACAGATATGGCTATGGTTGGCACCCTTGGGTTAAACGTAGTAGATGGGCGCATTTTGTGGTGCACAGCCCAAGAAGAGGTCGTTAGCCGCGCTGGAGGCCGAAGAGTTTGGCGTTGCGCTCGGCGACCATCATGTTGATATCGGCGATTTCCATCTCGCCGTCAATGTAGGGCTGGTAGGTACCGTACGGGTCGCCGGCTCCTAAGCTGCAGCTGCCGCAGTTGTCGCAGCTGCCGTTGCCGCAGCCCGCGAGCGCTAGCTTGATGATCTCCTCACGCTCGGCACGCGTCGTGTCCTTGATGAGCTTGCTTTTTGCCATGACATATCCTCGATTCGCTTGTGACCGTCGGCCGCGCATGTCTTGTAGATACCGGCGGGCTTTGTCCATCATAGGCTTTTGCGCGGGTAGAATGCATGGATAACTTGATGCTTACGGGCGACGGAAAGGAAACGTTGCATGGACCAGGACAAGACGACCGTAATGGGTGGCTACGGCTCCCCGCGGACGGGCAATGGCGCCGATGCGACCCGCGTCGTGCCGAATCCCGGCTACGCTGCCCCCGATACGACGCAGGTGTCGGCTGATCCCACGCGCGTTGTGAATTACGGAAACGCGGCGCAGGACCCGCATGGTGTCTCATCGCAGAACCCCTACGGCAACGCGGCGGTAGACCCTTATGATGACCTGCTGCAAAATCCCATTCCACAACCTCAGCAGACGACATATATGCCGCGCACGGCACAGCCGCGCTACGAGTCGCACGACCGATACGCGCGCGAGCCGTATCGTGAGTATCCCAAGTCCATCCCCCAGTATGGCGAGGACGAGGAGAAGAAGCCTTCGCGTTCGTCGAGCGTGATCAAGAAGATCCTCATCGTGCTGGCGATCTTCTTTGCCTTGTCGGTTGTGTTCGCCATTGTGTCGGGCATGCTCAACAAGCGGGGCGCCACGACTGATACCACGGCCGAGCAGACCGAGACTGCCCAGTCCGGCACCGTCGACCTGAGCGATATCCCGGGTCAGTACTGGTCAAACGCCAAGAAGCTCCTCAAGTCGCGCGGGGCCGATCTTTCGAATGCCGTGATCCTGACCGATGATGGCTCAACACCTGTTGTCGGTGCCAATTGGGTCGTGACGTCTGCCTACTATAACGACAACGGTAACCTCGAGATTCAGCTCACGCGCAAGGACGGCTCGTCGGGCAATGCGTCCGCTGATCAAGGCGCCACGGACAGCTCGAGCTCTAACACGCTGGAGGACCTGAGCAACAAGGCACAGGAGTTGGGAGACAAGGCGCAAGAGCTGGGCGACACAGCCCAGAACCTCGGCGATACTGCACAGAACCTGGGCGATATGGCAACGAACGCCTGGGATGCCCTGCAAAACGGCATTTCGGGCGCGCAGGGAAACTAGCGGCCGAGTGGAGCGGGGCTACAACTGTTCGGCCGGACGGTCGGGCGAGCTAAAGCCCGAGTCAAACGTGACAACGCATGATGCATCGGGCCTGCGCTCGTGCACGATATGCGTTACGCGCTCCAACAGCTCGTCGTCGGAGATGCGAAAACCGTCGGGACGCACCAGGTCAAATGACACAAAGCCATCGTGTTCGTGCAGGTCATGGATGGAGAGCGCGGGATCGATCTGCATGACGCCACGCTTGACCCAGCTGCGCAGGTCGTCGCCGGTGGTGGCGATGGGGTCGCAGTGCAGCGTGATGTCGATGCCCATCTGGCGTTTAATATCGTGTTCGATGGTGTCCAGGATCTCGTGGTGCTCAAAGGCATCGCCCTCGCCGGGCATTTCCACGTGTGCGCTGGCAAACTGACGGCCGGGGCCGTAGTCGTGCACCATGAGGTCGTGTGTGCCCAAGACCTGGGGGTACGACATGATCCTGTCGCGGATTTCCTGGACGAGCTTGGGGTCGGGCGCTTGTCCCAACAGCGGGCTGATGGCGTCGCGCACCAGGCCCATGCCGCTGATGCAGATGAAGATACCCACACCCAGGCCTGCCCAGCCATCGAGGTCAAAGCCGGTCGTCTGCGAAATAAGCGCTGCCACCAAGACCGAGCCCGAGGTGATGACG
Organism: Collinsella sp. HCP28S3_E12; assembly: GCF_052065595.1. Taxonomy (NCBI): domain Bacteria; kingdom Bacillati; phylum Actinomycetota; class Coriobacteriia; order Coriobacteriales; family Coriobacteriaceae; genus Collinsella; species Collinsella sp. HCP28S3_E12. The sequence goes on along the minus strand of NZ_JBQHTS010000007.1, from coordinate 29,886 downwards.
TCGTTTTTGGAGTCCTGCGCCGTGGCGATGAGCGTCTCCGAGTCGATGCGGTCGCCCAGCGCGCGGTTGAATGCGGCCATCCATAATTTGACGAGCATGGACAAGACGAGGGCGGCTAGGGAGACCAGCGTGTAGGCGGTGGGGGAGGGCTTGATGATCTTGGTAATGGACTCGAGCACCAGGTTGATGCCGACGGCACAAACGAGGACGGCGACAAACAAGCCGGCGAGGTATTCGTAACGGCCGTGGCCATAGGGGTGGCCTTCGTCGGCCGGGCGGCTGGCAAGGCGGAACCCGAGTAAGCTCACAATGTTGCTCGAGGCGTCGGAGAGGTTGTTAAAGGCATCGGCGATGAGCGAGACAGAGCCGGCGAGCAGACCCGCGATGCCCTTGGCCAGGCACAGGGTAATGTTGAGGCCAATGCAGATGAGGCTTGCGGCAAAGCCCGCGTTAGTGCGACATGATGCATCGACCGGCTCGCCCTCGCTGCCAGGAACAAGTGTATGTACCAGCCGATTTACAAATAGCATGGCGTACCTCCTCGCATCCTCGTTTAAGGGGATAGTGTAGCTCGCATAGGCGCGCCGTGCGCCGATGCTCAGAAAATGCAGCAATGGTCTGCTGGAGCTAACGAGCGGGGCTTCTTGTCCGATCGGGTGTTCCATTTTGGGCCACATGGGTATGGGCTTGTGCCTGCCTGCCCGACATACTTAATGTCGACAGCCCCTGCGTAAAGGAGGACGTATCCATGGACGAGATGTTTGCCATCAAATGCCAAAACTGCGGCGGCCCCATGTACTCACACCAGGCTAAACGCAGCTTTGAGTGTGCCTATTGCGGCACGGTCGTTCCGTGGCAGGCCGATGCGGGGGAGCCCAAGAGCGCCCTGGGCATTCGCCATGCGCCGCTGACGGTTGTCGATGGGTTGCTTAAGCTCACCCATGTGTCGCAGCTCGAGCGCCCGGTGGACCCCGACTGGTATTTCTTTCATGCGCACTGGCGCAACCAGTCGGTTCTGGAGCATCTACTGTGGGAGGACCGCGGCACGGCGCAGGAGTTCCAGGAGGCCGCGCATGTGAGCATCCCGTGCCCCTTCTGTGGCGCATCCTTCGAAGGCGAGTCGACCCAGCGCGTATTTGAATGCCCGTCCTGCGGCAATAAGATCGGCGTTGCAGACCTACTCAAGCCCGGTACCTTTAGCAAGCGCCTGACCATGGGCGTTGGTGCGGAGTATGTACCCGAGCAGGGTATTCCCTGCGAAATCTCGCCGCAGCAGGCACGTGCCAACGCGCTGCAGCTGGTGCACCAGTATGCGGAAGCCTTTGCCGGTCACGATGTAGAAGACGCGATCCAAAACGACATGATGCTCTTCTACTTTCCCATGGCGCTCGCGGATTTGCGCATGATGGCGTCCTTCCCGGGCAAGGGGCTGAGCAAGGAGACCTTGGTGTACTACGAGGTGCTCGACTGGGCATATCCGCGGGCAAACTACCTGGACGTTCGTCTTATGGGCATTTTGGAGCCGTGGGACTTTGGCAAGGTGGGGCCGTTCGATCCTGCCATACAGGAAGGCGACTTCCGCGTCGTTTCCGTCGATGCATCTACCAAGGACCAGGTGGTCATTGATAAGCTGGCGCTCGACATTGCCGGCAACGATGCCGAGGCGGTACTGGGGCTCAATAAAAAGAGTATCCGCACGTGGGCGCGCAAGGCCCGCAAGCATAAGGACGGCTTGGTGATGGTGCCGGTCTACTTTGTCGATCGTCCGGCAACGGACAGCCGCGATGGTGAGCAGGTGCGCATTGCCGTAAACGGCCAGACGGGCCGCGCGGCCGCGGTAGTGTTTAGCGACAAGCGCGAGACACATGTGGTGGCACCGCTCAATCCGAGCCTGCATCTATCGAACGAAAGTACCGTGCACGCCACGCCCATCGAGGTCAAATACGTTAAATCTCCGTTTCTGTACCAGATTGTGCGCCATGGAGGCGGCGGGCAACCGCGTCAGGTGGCAGCGGCAGCTAAGGGTTCCTACCGAGAGGAAAAGCCCAAACGCAAGGGCCTGTTCGGCGCGATCTTTGGTAAGTAGGGGGGTGGTACGGGACAGTGCGCGGTAGTGCGAGCTGTCCGTTGTAGTAGATCTAAATAAACGGTGGGACGGCTGCAAAAGAGCCGCCCCACCGGGTAAAATCAAGGTGTGCCGCGGAACCCGCTCCTCAGTCGGTCAACTTTGTAAGCGCGGGCAACGCAGGTGCTAATGTCTAAGGGGCCGGCTGCAACCGGCCCCTTTCTATGACCCCTTTCTCCACCAACCTCATGGTTTGGAACAGTGTCGATCTAACGGGCAATCAAACCTCTAGCGCTCTTTGAATTGGCTAGTCATCTGCCCGAAGAAACTAAGTTCGGATGGCTCATAAAGGAGCAAGTCGCCGTCCGCGGTCTTGTAGACTCCGCAGGGGAGGTAACGCCCGTCGGGGAGGACATAGAGGTTGGCTTCTTCCTTTAGTCCTGCTGGAAATAGCGGAATCCCGTTTTCGTCTACTTGGAACTCGTCTATATTCGCGATCTTCCTCTCCATGATGCCACCTGGCTTGTTTCTGTTGCCGCCGCGATCTAAAACAAGCAGCTCTCAATCAGCTCCTTGCCGCGTAGGGTGTCTATCCACTCCCGTGGAATTGCATCGATACCGTATGCCGTGCCGGCGAGGGCGCCTGCGACGGCTGCGGTGGTGTCGGTGTCGTCGCCCAGGTTGACGGCGGCAAGCACGCGACCTTTGTAGCTGTTAGTGTTGACAAAGCACCAGGCGGCTGCCTTAAGCGTGTCGCGCACGAAGCCACCTGACCTGATTTCCTGCTCAGACACGCCTTTCAGATGCAGCGCCCATGAGGGAAGCGTGCCGTTCATCACGCTCCTCATCAGCTCAACAAATATGATGCATGACTCAGTTGACGTTCTGTGAGCGTGCGTTATCGCGGAGACCTCGCAGATCTTTTCGTCCGTCGCGTCGACAAACGCCAGGGGCGCGATGCGCATGAGCGATCCGTTGCCGTTGTCGCGCTCGCCGGAGCCTCCTTTGCCGGTGCGCAGGGCTCGAGCGGTCGTGCCGCCGTAATCGAAAACACCGTCAATCGTATACTCGCCACGGGCAATCCAGCCTACGAACTTGTCGCGCATGTCTGCGGTGTCGATATGCCCGAGCTCCCTAATCGAGTCACAGGTAGCAAGCGTCATAGATGTGTCGTCGCTCCAGGTGCCGGCGGGTTGCCCATGCGTGCCGTAGCCGATCATGTCCATGCATTCGAACGTGCCGCGAGGCATAAACTCGTATGGAACGCCCAGCGCGTCGCCGACGGCAAGTCCGTAGATGCAGTCGCGCAGTGTTGTTTTCGGTCTGTCTGTCATGGAAAACTCCTCTTACACTTCGGATTGGAGATGCGTGGTAATCGGCGGCAATATGTCCAGCTCGATTCGCGACGCGGTGCGTAGCGAATCGAGAGAACTCAATGGTCAATATGTCAAAATGGTATGCATAGACGTCTCTTTACACGGCAACAGGCATTTCTTTCGGGCGTCCTGCCTTTGGGGCGTCGGCGAGTCGTGCCTCGATGGAAGCTTTGGACACCATGCGCTTGGTGCCATCCTTCCATGAATCCAACAGCCCAGCATTTATCAGCTGCGATACCCGTGCTGAGCTAACACCGAGCATACGAGCGGTGTCCGCCGCGGTGACGGCGGGGATGTCGCCGAGCTCGCGGCTGACGGCCACGGCGATAATCTTGCCGCCGTGTTGTGGCTGGTGTCCAAAGTCCGGCGCGGGAAGATCGACGCCGCCCATAAGATGATCGTCGACCATGCATGCGAGAAAATCAGCGGCGCTTTCGACAGCGTCGTTTAGGTCGGAGCCAAACGTTCCTCCTCCGCCCAGCGAGCCACATGGCACGGCATCGACCATGCCGTCCGAATCAAAGAACTCGGATTCCCATACGTAAACCATGTAAGACATCCTCCGATGCCGGCGATTTGAGGAACATCCTAAGAGCTCACCAAGCGCATCAAACACCTTTACTGATTCTAGTTTGAAGCCTCGTGCGGACACGATTTGGTGCTCTGCGCACGACCGCGAAGAGGGTTTGCGGTGGTTAAAATGTGGCCATAGAGATGGTTTTATCGAACTCCATGGGGTGGCGCGCGTGGATAACAACACGTGCTGTTTCACGATAAGGGTGCCGGCGTTTTCAAAGGAATAAGCATCTATCCCAATCGTATCGAGGCGGTCGTGAAGAACAACTTCTTCGGTACCCATACCAAGATCGTCTACCTCAGGGACATTACGGGTGTCAACAGGGTCAAGGGTAAGCGCGTGCTCCTCCGTAATAGGTTGCTGACCGCCTGTTCCCACAGGCTGAGCAGTCATTCCCAGGCTCAGGAACTCGTGAGCGTGCTGAACTTGGTGATGTAGCCGATAGCGACGTTCGGGGTAAATTTGCGGCTGTGCATTGGACGACGCAGTGGCTGAGCGCTCGACCTGCGAGTGCGCTGGACACGCTGCTCACTCATCTGCAAAAGCTAGGGGCGCAGAACGGTATCCTGCGCCCCCGATTGAGTCGATGTGTCCAAACGGTCGGCTTGCCTATTCGCTAGCGCCTTCGCTGTCTTCGCGGTCGTTGACAATCATTGCTGCGCCGGCGACCGTTGTAGCTATGGCGGCGGCAGCGAGCCCGGCGGCAACGCCGGAGCCGTCGCCCGTGTCGGCGAGCTTTCCGCCCGAGCCCTTGCCCTTGTTGCCCTTACCGTTCTTGTTCGCGCTGCCCGCGTTGGCGCCGGCGCCGCCTGCACTGTCCGAGGCCGCTACGGTAAAGCTTGCGGCTCCGTCGCTGGCGAGCGTGTAGTTCTGCGCCGCGTCGCCCAACAGGTCTTTTTTCGCACGCACCCAGTACGTTCCCGCGGCAAATGCCTCACCCTCGGCCATCGCCGTTCCCGGAGCGCCGTTTGCATCGTGCATAAACTCGAGTTGGGCGGTGCAGGCATCGTTTTCGAGCTTGCCCTCGAGTGATGCCGTAATCTTGGCGCGCACGTCCTCGCCGGCCTTAAGGCCCTCGAGCCCCTTAAAATGGGGTGTCAACGCGCGCGGATCGATATCGATGGGCACGGAGCCCCGCAGCGCCGTAACGGTCTTGTTGCCCAAGGCGTCGACATCCACATATACGATTTCAAACACATGGCCCGAAGCCGCCACGTTGAGTACGTTGCTGCTGTCCTTGAGGCGGAAATAGCCCTCGCCAACGGTCTTGCCATCCTGGAGCGAGGCATCGCTCAGCGAGTCGCCGTACGTCATGCGCATGCGGGTCGGGAGGTGGTACGAAGCCGTCTGCTTGTGCTCCGTATCGTAATTGCGCTGATAGATGCTCCGGGCCAGCGCCGCATCAACAAAGTCGGATGCGATGATGCCAATGTGCTTGAGGTAATCTGGCTCTGTTTCCTCGGTGCCGTCGGGATTGATGTACGGGCTCTTGTACAGATGCTCGTTGACCACTCGCGCTGCGGTAAAAGGGTTGTTTTGCGTGCAGCTGGTGTAGTTGATAGACCAGCAGCGCTCCGTTGCCTGCATCGTTGTTCCATCCGCGGCAGTGATATCTACGGTGTTGCGCTCGAGTTCGGACGCTGCCTTCAGGGCGCTATCGACCCATGCTATCTTACTGGATCCCGTGCAGCTGTAATGGTCTTGGGCATATACCTTTGTGCAATAGGGCTCTTTGTCGCCCGCATTGCCCGTGGTCTCAAAGCCTCGCACGTCTTGGACGAGACACATAGAGGAGCTGTCTGAGTGTGCTGCGATTTTTTTGTCCCATTCGGTGAGGTCGAGGCCCCATGTGTGGCCGCTTACGCTGCTGCCGGCGAGTCCAAATCGACGCAGCAGGACGATCTTTCCGCGCACCTCGCCCAGTGTGGGAACGTGGCTCGACGTATAGAACAGATTGGGATCATTGCCCAAAACCTTGGCGAAAGCCGTCGTAGCACTTTCGTCGGTGGCTTCGTTGTTGCCTCGTGACACAAGCATGATGAGCGCTTCTGACGGGTTTTCTTTCAAAAATGTTTTGAAGTAACCGATGACATCGGAGAGCTGCATATAGTGCCCGTCTTTTTTGAACAGGTAGCATCCTCCATGGACGATACCGGGGTCGTCGTGCTCGTTGTTCCCTCCAAGTCGGATATCAAAATAGCGAATGCCTTCGAGCAACTGCGTGGGTATGTAATCCTGCTGGCACTTTACAAGCGAGGTTTGGGGCTCGGTGTCGTTGTCGACGCTGCAGGTGCTCGTATCATGCGTGCCCGGGATGCTCAGCTCGTCGAGGTATTTGTTGTTGTCGACGTGGCTCATCCAACATGGTCCGTCGACGTAGCTGCTATACGTGGTCCAGTCGATACTGCTAACTGTGGTATTGATCTCGCCCATGTCGTAACCGACAAGTTCGAGTTCCCACGGAATGCTCGTCCTCTTGTGGCAGATCTTGTTGTCGTCTTGGTCTTTGCCGTCCTTTTCTATGGCCAGGTAATTAAAGTCTTTGTCCTCGTTTGTGCGGTCTCGGATGATGTAGGTTCCGTCTTGCTGGCGGTCGAACGCAAAAGAGCGGCTGGGCTTGTCGTCATGCTCGCCACTCCATACGTGGATGACCTTTCCATCTTCGTCCGAGTCGCCATCGACCGACCAAATGCTGTAGCCCGTCTTCTTGTGCTCTTCGAAATTGAGCAGGGTGCGGATGGCATACCATTTTGTATTATCTGTATCGGTCGCTACGTGCTCAAGGATGAGCTTGCTGGACGTGCCGTCATTAAATAGGTGGCAGACGTTGCCGATGACGTTGCCGTCTTCGTTGACGCTCGCGGTGCGAAAATAGCCCGCGGGGCGAAGGCGAATGACGAACTTGTCGAGGCTGGCCGCTGGATCGGCCGTGCCGTCCGCAAAGGCTGTCCGCGGACTAATGCCCAGCATGGCGGTTTCGGGCAGGCTTGCCAGAGGCGACAACGCTGCAAGTCCAAGGCCCAGCGTAAACGCTCGGCGACTGATGGCGTGATGTTCGGTCATAACTCCTCCATTCGCAGGGTGCGGCTGCGCGCTCGTTGTGGCCACTATACTGCCCAGACGTTTAAAGAAGCCGGTTTAATTGTCTGCGCGGCGCAATAAATCGGCGGGCGGACGTGTTGGGGTGCCTGCCGTTTTCGTACTGTTGCCACATTTGGGGTGGTTCCGGCATCCGGCATCCTCGCGTTCGTCGGCTACCGGCATAAGAAAGTTTTTCATAGTCGTGTCTCCTCATCTGTAATCGCCCATGGATTACCTGCCTTTACTGTACGCGCGGGCGGCTCGCTCGGCTGGGCCATGTGTCCCATGCTTGCGGCGCCGACGCCTATCGTGTGTCATAGAAATCCGCGATGGCCAGGTTCGCTGACGCTCATGTGCTTATGGGCTAGACTTAGCACCATTACTTGATCGATACAGTTGGCCGGCGGTTGCCGCCCGACCGATCTATATGACTTGAAGGTGCGTGCGTATGAGCCAAGAGATGATGGATAAAACCTGTCGCGGATTTGCCGAGGCACTTGCCGCGCGCGAGCCGGTTCCCGGCGGTGGCAGCGCGAGCGCCTTTGTGGGCGCACTGGGAGCCTCACTTTGCGGGATGGTTGCCCGCTACGGTGCGACCAATCCCGCGCTTGCCGATCGAGCGGACGATTTGGCGCACGCGTTTGCCCAGGCGGATGAGTTGGCACAGGAACTTGTGGACCTGGTCGCCGAGGATGTTCGCGCGTACGGCCAGGTGTCCGCGGCGTACGGTATTTCGCGCGAGGATCCGGCTCGACCGGCTGCGATTCAGGATGCGCTGCACGTGGCGGCTATGCCACCGTATCGCATTATGGATGCCTGCGGGCGCGCGCTGGCGCTGCTCGAGGACATGGCGGACAAGGGGTCGCGCCAGCTGCTGTCCGACGTGGCGTGCGGTGCCGTGTTCTGCCGCGCCGCCATGCAGGGTGCGAGCCTGACGCTCTTTGCCAACACTACATCTATGAAAGACCGGGCGCGCGCCGAGGAACTCGAGGCGGCGTGCGATGAGCTGCTGGATACGTGGCTGCCGCGTGCCGATGCGCTGGCGCGCCGCGCCGCCGACGCAGCCAGGAAGAGGGGATAGCCATGGCCGAGCTGCTCAAGGGTGCTCCCGTTGCCCGTGCCTTGACCGAGGAACTCGCTGCTCGCTGCGCCGTCCTGCGCGAACGCGGCGTTGTGCCGACGCTGGCCATCGTTCGTGTGGGCGAGCGCGAGGATGATCTATCGTACGAGCGCGGCGCCCTCAAGCGCTGCGAAAAGGCTGGCATCGATGCTTGCCGCGTTTTGCTTCCTGCCGATGCTTCGCAGGATGAGCTGCTGGCGGCTATTAAGGACATCAATGCCGACCCCGCCGTTCATGGCTGCCTAGTGTTTCGCCCGCTGCCCGCCGGGCTTGACGAGGATGCGGTTGCCGCGGCACTCGATCCCGCCAAGGATGTCGACTCCATGACGCCGGCCTCGCTGCTTACCACGCTTTCGGGGCGAGGCGAGGGCTTTGCTCCTTGCACGGCCGAGGCCGTGTTGGCGTTGCTGGACCATTACGGTGTTGAGCTGGATGGGGCCAAGGTCGCGGTCGTCGGTCGGTCTCTGGTGATTGGCCGTCCCGTTGCCGCCATGCTTACGGCTCGCAATGCCACGGTGACGACGTGCCATACGCACACGCGCGACCTTGCTGCCGAGTGTCGTGCGGCTGATGTAGTGGTTGCGGCCGTTGGGCGCGCGCGCACGATTGGCGCGGATGCGGTTCGCGAGGGCCAGACGATCATCGATGTGGGCATTAACTGGGACGAGGCCGCTGGCAAGCTGGTCGGCGACGTCGATTTTGATGCTGCGGAGCCGATCGTTAACGCCATCACACCCGTGCCGGGCGGCGTGGGGGCTGTGACCACCGCGATTCTCGCCAAACACGTGATCGAAGCGGCCGAGCGCGCATCGAAATAGGCTTTTGACCACGGGGGCTGCCGAGGCTGTGGTTTCGCCCTTTTTGCACCGAAGCGATACACTGTTACCGTTTGATTTCTTCGCTCAAGGAGGATGCGCATGCCGTGCACAACGATTTTGGTCGGTAAGAACGCGAGCTATGACGGGTCGACGCTGGTTGCCCGCAACGAGGACTCGCCCAATGGGGTATTTGAGCCCAAGCGCATGCGCGTAGTGCATCCCGACGAGCAGCCGCGTGTCTACACGAGTGTCCTGAGCCACCTGACCGTTGAGCTGTCCGACAATCCCATGCGTTACACAAGCGTCCCCGACGTTGTCCCGGGTCATGGCATTTGGGCCGAGGCCGGTTTCAACGAGCTCAATGTTGGCATGTCCGCAACCGAGACGCTCACCACCAACGAGCGCGTCCGCGGCGCCGATCCGCTCGTGGATTTCGTGCCCGCCAAGGGTAACGAGGGCGAGGACGGCTATGTGCCGGCGCAGCCCGGCGGTTTGGGCGAGGAGGACATGGTGACCCTGGTGCTGCCATACGCCAAGTCCGCCCGCGACGGTGTGCGCATTCTGGGCGACCTGCTCGAGCGCTACGGCACCTACGAGAACAACGGCATCGCCTTTAGTGACGTTGACGAGATCTGGTGGCTCGAGACCATCGGCGGCCACCACTGGATCGCCAAGCGCGTACCCGACGACGCCTATGTGACCATGCCCAACCAGCTGGGTATCGACAGCTTTGACTTGGACGACGCCGAGGGCGCGCAGGTCGACCACATGTGCTCGGCCGACCTACGCACCTGGATGGCCGAGTGGCATCTGGACCTGACGTTGGGCGTTAAGGGCGACGGTCCCGCCGCGGTCTTTAATCCGCGCGAGGCCTTTGGCTCGCACAGCGACAGCGACCACGTCTACAACACGCCGCGCGCCTGGTACATGCAGCGCTGCCTCAACCCCAGCGATGTGTGGGACGGTCCCGACGCCGACTACACGCCCGAGAGCGACGACATTCCCTGGAGCCGCGTGCCCGAGCGCAAGGTGACCCTCGAGGACATCAAGTACGTGCTTTCGAGCCACTACCAGGGCACGGAGTACGACTGCTACGGCAGCAAGGGTACGCCCGCCACGCGCGGCGCCTATCGTCCCATCGGCATCAACCGCAACAGCCAGCTCGCCGTGCTGCAGCTGCGCCCCTATGCGCAGCCGGCGTATCGCGCCGTGCAGTGGATGGCGTTTGGCTCTAACTCGTTTAACGCGCTTGTGCCGCTGTACGCCAATGTCGAGACCATGCCCGAGTACTATGCCGACACGCAGGCTCGCGTGACGTCCGAGAATTTCTATTGGGCGAATCGCCTGATTGGCGCCTTGGCCGATGTCCGCTTCCATGAGTGCGGTCGCGCGGTCGAGGATTATCAGGAGAAGGTCGGCGGCATGGGCCACAAGCAGATTCACGACGTTGACGCCGTTGTAGCCGTATTGCCCGAGGCCGAGGTGTCTGCCGAGCTCGCCCGCGCCAACGAGGCGTTTGCCGAGCTTGTGCGCGTGGAGACCGATGCCCTGTTGGGCAAGGTGCTCTACACCACGAGCTGTGCCATGAAGAATTCCTTCGCGATGAACGATAACGTAAGGTAAAGATAACCTTGCAACGAGCGAGCGGGGCAAACGCCGTCAAAGGCTTTGACTCGCTCGATTTCTATCCCGGTGACAAACGATTTTGTGTCGTTTGCCCAATCTTGGGTACAAGTAGGCCAATGAAGTTGTTCACGATTGGAGCCAACCATGGTTATGAAATTCGATCAGCTTGTTAACGGTGCCATCAACGTGGGCTTCGGTGCCGCCGCCGTTGCCGTCGAGGGCGGCAAGAAGGTCCTCGACGACCTCAATGCCAAGGGCGAGCAGGTGCGCAAGGACGCCGGCACCCCCGATATCGCCCGCAGCGTGTCCGACATGTTCGAGCAGGCCGGCGGCACCATCTCCGACCTTACCGAGCGCTTGGGCATGCAGGGCGAGACTGCGGCCCAGCGCGTGCTCGACGAGCTCATCCTCGCCCGCGTGCGCGTCATGACCGCCCCCGAGCGCACGGCCTTTTTGGCCCATGTGCGCGACATCGTCGATTCGGTCGAGGACAACGTGACCTCGGTGCCCGTCGAGTCCGTTGAGCCCGACGACGCAGAGGACGCCGAAGAGGCCGAGTAGCAGCGCAGATGGCAGATTCCACCACCGATTACAACAATCAAGATCCCTTGGGTGACGAGACGGCGGTTGTCGACGAGGTCGAGGCCGCCGTCTCGGGCGCTCGCAAGAAGCCGCGCGCTGTCGATATGGTCCCCGAGGAGCCCGACGCGATGGCGCCGGACGAGGAATACCAGCTCACGCCGGCAGGTCGTCGTGAGCGCATTGGTCAGATCGTTCGCCTGATCAAAAAGTATCGCGTGTGGGACAACCTCACGCCGGTGCGCCTGCGTCGTCTGCTCGAAGAGCTCGGTCCCATGTTCGTCAAGATGGGGCAGATTCTGGCCAACCGCTCCGAGATTTTGCCGCAGCGGTTTTGCGACGAGCTGCGCCGTCTGCGCTCCGACGTAGAGCCGGTGCCGTATGAGGTAGTGCTCCGCTGTTTGGAAGAGGAATACGGCCAGCGCCTGGGGCAGATATTCGACGCGATTGACCCCAACCCGCTCGGTAGCGCGTCGCTCGCGCAGGTACACCGCGCCCGTCTGGTGACCGGCGAGGACGTGGCCGTTAAGGTACAGCGCCCCGGCGCGCAGCAGGTGATGGCTCAGGACATCGACATCATTCGCTCGGTGGTGCGCATCGTTTCCAAGTTCGTCAACACCGACCAGTTTGTGGACCTGCATGGCGTGGTCGAAGAGCTGTGGACCTCGTTTCGCGAGGAGACCAACTTTTTGGCCGAGGCCAAAAACCTCAACGATTTCTATGACTTCCACAAAAGCGTGCATGGCGTCTCGTGTCCCAAATCCTACTTGGACCTTTGTACCGAACACGTCGTGGTCATGGACTACATCGACGGCATCTCCATTGCCGATCCCGAGCGCCTGGTGGCCGAGGGTTATGACTTGGAAAAGATTGGCGCCGTGATCGTCGAGGACTACTCGACGCAGGTGCTCGACGATGGCTTTTTCCATGCCGACCCGCATGCGGGAAACATCATCCTCAAAGACGGGATCGTCTACTTTATCGACCTGGGCATGGTCGGGCGCATGTCGAGTCACGACCGCGGTATCGTCAAGGACATGATTTTCGCCGTGGCCGAAGGTGACGTTCCCAAGCTCAAGGATTCGCTTATGCGCTTTGCCGTGACGCGCGGCGATTCTGCCGAGCTCGACCATTCGGCCTTTTTGTCCGACTTGGACTTTATCGTCGCCGACTTTGCAGGGCTCGATCTTAAGGACCTGGATATCGGCGAGTTTTTGACCTCGCTGTTAAATCTGGCGCGCAAAAACGACGTTGAGCTGCCGAGCGTGGTGACGATGTTCGCGCGCGGCATGGTGACGCTCGAGGGTCTGCTGACCGAGTATATGCCCGACGTCAACATGATCCAGATCATCCAGACGCACATCAAAAACGAGAAGAGCACCTATGCGCGCGTCCGCGAAATGGGGCACGATCTTGCCGCGAGCAGCTATCGCGCGGCAAAAGGCTCGCTCGAGGCGGCCGAGTATCTGGGCTTGGCGTCGCGCATGCTCACGCGCGGCCAGCTTAAGGTGAACACGCAGATCATGAGCAGCGATAAGGCGCTGCGACAGCTGGGTGGAATTATCGACCGCATGTCGATGGCAATTGTGATCGCCGGCCTGTTTATCGGCTCGTCGGTTGTGTACTACGCGCGCATCGAGCCGGTTGTGTTCGGTATCCCGGTCATTGGCTTTATGGGCTACGTGAGTGCGCTGGTGCTGGCGCTGATGCTGGGCCGCGAGATCTGGCGCAACAGTCACGGCGGCAAGCGGTAGAGACTGCGACCGTCACCGCATTCTCCTATCGCAAACAATAGCTTTTACCTTGGGCTTCGCCTGCGTGCGGGGCCCTTTTGCGTGCTACCATATTGACAGTAATAATCGATGGCCTAGATGGTGGTGCGGAGACGCACAAATGCGCGGTTTTCCTGCGCGTTTGGGAGAATCGGGGTGCAAGTCCCCGGCTGTACCAGTAACCGTAATTCCTCTTGGTCCGGGATGGCCGCGCCGCAGATCGGACGGCGCGCCCGGGTCGGTAAGGTTAAGTCGGATCGCCTCCCATCTTGTACGCGGCCGCGGCGCATGCCGCCGGTACGCGTTGGGCTCTGGAGGGAAGGGGGGACCCCGATGGGGGTACTCGAGCGCAATATGCGCGATGACGTGGGGCAGCCGCTAGGCAATGCTCCAAGTGCAGACAGTAGGAGACAAATGGATATGTTTGAGGACGAGCGCCAGCGCGCCTCGTGGCGTCGTCATGGGGCGATTGCGTGCGGCGTAGCCAAGCGCGGTCTGGTGGCGTTCCTGGCTTTTGCCATGGCTTTTGGTACCACACCGGCGCAACTTTGGGCCGAGGGCGCCGAGGGCATTGCCGAGGCCGTGGCTCAGGCTGCGACGGGCGGCGAGGGCGCGGCGGCCGAAGGCGCCGACGATGATGCCGCCGAAAATGCCGCTGGCAGCGATAACGCGACGGCCGGTGATGCTGTCAATACAGAGGGTTCGGCTGCGCCGGTATCCGTCGCTTCCGAGCAGGGCGATGCGTCCGACTCCGTCGCCGTTTCCGCACGTTCGGCATATGTGACCGTTAACTCGGCTGAAATTGTTGATGCTGACGGCAACGGGCTTGCCTATGGCAGCGGTATCGCCAAGGTTGGCGATACCGTTAAGGTCGCAGCTTATTACAAGGACGAGTTTGGCGAAGACGAGGAGATTCTCTCCTCAGAGTACGACCAGCTGGGCTATCAGTGGTATGTCGGCAATAGCCAGTCTACCGCTCCGACGGCGTCGGGCTACACCGCTATCGAAGGCGCAACTGCTCGTGATCTCAAGTTGACCTCCAATCTTGCCGGCAAGTATGTCGCATGCCGTGTTACGTATGGCGCCGGCGACTACGAGTTCACGGCAAGCCTCAAGTATCCCGTAGAGGCTCCTGCCGAACCCGAAGCCCTCAAGTCTGACGATGCGAAGAAGCTGGACGAGGCGGTTGCGAAGCTCAAAGCCGATGGCTATTCAGGCTGGTATCCCAATCCATCCCAGGGAACCGATACCAACATCTGCTCCATGCTTTTGGCGAAGCTTGCCAACTTGGGCTACTCGGATATCAAGGTTTCGCTTGCGGGCGTAACCTATGGCGGTCGCGATCCCAAGCAGGATGGCGGCATCGCGGATGATGGAAAGATTTCCTATTTCTTCCTGTCTCCTGCAGATAAGACTTCCGCGCTTGATTACTCGCTGCTTCGCCAGTTTACGCCGACGTATACGCTGACGCTTGGCTCCGAGAGCGTGTCGTATACGCCCGGTCGCGCATCGACGCTCGCATGGGACGGCGGCAAGGTCATCGCCTATCTTAAGGCGGCATGGGCTCATGCTGAGGGTCTGCCCGACGAGATTGAGGCGGGCGTCACGCAGGGAACGCTTCCCGGCTCAATCAGCATCAACGGTATAAAGGTTGCTTCTATTGTCTGGATGAGTCTTGATGACTCTGTTGCCAAGGTGAATTCCAGCTACGGCGATCCGACGGTTACGTATACCCACGGTATGACCGACCAGACTGCTCAGCTCACGGCTACACTCTCGCTGGCGGTTCCTGGCTACAATAATGCCCCGTCAAATGGGACGGCATATCTGGTCTACTATACCGTCAAGGCAAAATCTCAGGAGCAGATTGATGCCGAAAAGGCCGAGCTGTCAGCTGCGCTCGACCGCATTGTGCTCAAGGATTTTGAGACCAAAAAAGAAGTCGATGCCAATGCCGTCGAGGGCGATCTCCAGCTGCCCAATACCCGTCGTTCTGACATCGACGCTCCGTCCGGCGCCAAGCTCTCCTATACATCGAGCAATGAGGCTGTTGCGAAGGTCGACGGCTACCGCGTGGTTGTTACCCGTGATATCGAAGGCGTCTCGAATGAAGTAGTTATTACGGCTACGCTTGCCAAGGACGGCATAACCGTAACGCGCGACATCGTCATCAAGGTTAAGCCCATCGACGATTCCGAGATTGACCAAGCTGTGGCATTTATGCAGCAGGTCAAGGATGCCTACGCAAAGTCTCTGCTCGGCGATAACGCTTCGGTTGACGCGGTTACCGAGAATCTGTCGACCTTTGCCGAAGCGGTGCCTACGGCAGACGGCGGCATCGAGTACCGCAAGGGTAAGGACAGCAAGCTGTCCGGCGTTGTGGCAGCAGACCTTCCTGGATACGACGCGATGTCGGGGAACGACTGGCGCACGTATCGTACGAGCGACACCTCGGTCATCTCGAACGAAAATCTAAAGGTGACGCGCCCTAAGGCCGATACCCTTGTTACGGTCGAGAGCAACCTGACGTACGCCAAGTACGAATCTCTGGCGAAGGCGCATCCCGAGAACGCTAAGCTGCAGAGCCTCATTAACCAGAGCGTTAAAGCGACGTATCGCGTTGTTGGTACGGTCGATCATTCCGACCCCAAGATTTCCGTTGCCTTTAAGCTCGTTGGCGTCGACGCCGACAGCAACGACGAGGTTTGGGCCGATTCCGCCAAGAGTGTAGTTTACGGCTCGACTGCCGGCGATGTGATTGAAGACGCTCTAAAGGGCATGACCCATACCGCGACCGGTGTGGGCACGGCGAGTTACTATCTGAGTGATATCACTTCGGCGGATGGTCGCAAGCTGGGCTGGGATGCGTCGACGGGCAAGTACTGGCAGCTTTTTGTTAACGGGAAGGCGTCTGAGGTCGGCGCCGGCCAGGTTCACCTCGCCCCCGGCGATAGCGTCGTGCTCTACTATTCCGCTTTTGGTACCAGTCTTGACGAGATTGGGCAGGCTAAAGTCAAGGCCTCGTTGAGTTTGATTGGTCCTGATGCTAACGAGAAGACTTCGGTCTGGTACTCCTTCAACGACGCGAAGCTCCAGAGCGGTGCGACGGCTGCCGACCTGACGTCGATGGCGCTGAAGGCTTCGGGCCTTGGGTACGAGTTGAAGACGCCGGAGAAGGACGGCTACTTCCTCCTGGAGAGCATTACGTCGACCGACGGTCGGAAGCTGGGTTCGAATGAGGCGACGGGTCGCTATTGGCAGCTCTACGTCAATGGCGAATATTCCAAGGTTGGTGCCGACCAGGTTGTGCTCAAGCCCGGCGACAACACCCAGTATGTTTACGCGTCCGATAGTGAAAAACCGCTTGACGGCGTAGTTTTGAACCCGAGCGCCACACGTCCCAACTGGGACAGCGATTGGCCTGGTTATACGAGCGCCAACAAGGTAACCGATGCTTCTGTGCCCACGAAGGACGCCGAGGCAAAATGGGTGAGCGAGCTCAAGGGCTCGAGCGAATGGAGCAAGGGTATTTCCGACCCGCTGCTGGTCGGTGACTACCTCTACGTGGCCGTTGGCTCCAAGCTGCTTAAGAAGAATGTCGATACGGGTGAGACCGTTGCCGAATCGCCTTTGGCAGCAAAAATCGATACGACCTCGCGCATGGTATACACCGGCGGCGTCGTGCTCGTGCCGCTTTCGGGCGGTCGCCTGCAAGCGCTGACCGTTGATGCCCTGGCGACGGTTTGGGTAACCGATGAGTTGCCTGCTGGTCCCGATGGTGCCCAGCAGTCTCTTGCGTCCATTACGGTTCGTGACGGCTTTGCTTACTTTGGGACGGCATCGGCCAGCTGGTCCGACTCGAGCGACGGCTACCTGCTCTGCGTGCGCATCTCCGATGGCAAGGTTATGTGGCAGCATAAGAACGAGAACAGCAAGGGCTACTACTGGGCCGGCTTGGCGTTCTCGGGCAATTATGGCGTCATCGCAGATGATTCCGGTACGGTGAGCACGGTCGACCCCGAAACTGGAAAGACCGTTGCGTCGCTCAAGGTTGCCGATCGCGTCCGTACAACGGTGCTGGTCGATGGGTCAACCGCTTATGTTGTAAGTGCCGATGGCGTTTTGCATAAGCTTTCGGTTGGGAAAGACGGAGCGCTTTCTGAGCTCGGCAAGGTTTCGTTTGGCAGCAGCTCGACCTCGACGCCGGTGTTGGTCAACGGCAAAATTGTGGTCGGAGGCGCATCGACCGAGTCCTTTATGGGCGGCTATCAGAACAAGTACACGTACTACTACGGTCAGCTTGCAGTGATTGATGCCGAGACGCTTGCCGTGGACTATTCCATTTGCAAGGCGGACGGTAGCTATATTCGTCAGGGGGCTTCGGGCGGCGGTGATGTAAAGTCGCAGCCGGTCGTTTCTGTCCAGAATGGCGAGACGTACGTCTACTTTACGTCTAACAACAACCCGGGCGGCATCTATCGCTACCGTATTGGCGACGACGAGGCCGAGCTGCTTTATACGCCCGCGGCGGGCGACCAGCAGTACTGCATGGCTTCTATTTCGGTCGGATCCGATGGCTCACTCTACTATGTCAATGACTCGGGCAAGCTGTTTGCTGTCAAGGGCAATGGCCAAAGGGTCAAACGCTATACTGTGACGTTCGACGCCAACGGTAAGGATGCGGCGATGCCCGATTCTCAACGCGTGAAGGAAGGCAAAGCGGTGACGGAGCCCTCGACTAAGCCGCAGTGCAAGGGCTACACCTTCGCCGGTTGGTACACCGATGCTGCCTGCACCAAGGCGTATGACTTTAGCGTTGCGGTGACGGCCGATATGACGTTGTATGCCAAGTGGAACAAGAAGGCTGTTGCCCCTGGCGGTAACGGCGGCTCTGGCTCCAACGGCGGCAATGGCGGCTCGGGTAATGCCGGTGCTGGTTCTGGCTCCGGTAACGGCACAAATGGCCAGCAGACTGGCGGTGCTGTTGCTCCGGGCCAGAAGCCGGTATCCACAACGACCAAGACCGAGACCAAGGACGGCAAGGATTCCAAGAAGGATTCCGGCAAGGGCGACAAGAAGGACAGCAAGAAGTCTGACAAGAAGTCCGGCAAGTCCAGCTCCAAGTCCGATACGGGATCGGCTGCCGCGACTACCGCTAAGAAGTCCGCTGAGGCTCTGGCACAGCAGTCTGGCTTCAACCCGCTCGCCATTGTCGGCGTAGCGGCCGGCGTGATCGGGCTTGCGGTCATTGGCGTGTTCGTGTTTACCAAGCGCCGGTAGGTGAGAGCTGTGTCCAATAAACCTCAGGATGCCGACTCCAAGCAACCCGACTCGTCGTTCATTCAGCTCGACGATGCTAAGCAAAAGGGCGCCGCTTCGGCGGTGTCCGCCCCTCGGCGCAAGGCGCTACTTGGCTCTCTGACGGCCGTCTGCATCGCGCTGATTTTCGTCTCGCTGGGCTTTGTTCACCCTTCCGCCAGCGGCGCCTGGTCCATCGATTGGATCGCTCGGGCCGTGGCGGGGAGGAGCGTTGCCGACTCTGGCTCTATCGCCTTTCGCAAGACGGAGACAGCGGGCTCCTCGTCTTCTGACGCTGTGGACTCCGAGTCCAAGGACTCGAATGAATCGGATTCCAAGGACGCTTCCGAGTCTTCGGACGA
The DNA here is from genome assembly GCF_052065595.1 of Collinsella sp. HCP28S3_E12. NCBI lineage: Bacteria > Bacillati > Actinomycetota > Coriobacteriia > Coriobacteriales > Coriobacteriaceae > Collinsella > Collinsella sp. HCP28S3_E12. The sequence continues at coordinate 11,212 of NZ_JBQHTS010000007.1, read as the reverse complement.
GAAGTCAGACAAGGATTCGAAAGAGAAGAAGTCCGAAGGCAAGGGCGGCAAGAAGTCCAACAACGCGTCTGCCGGACAGGGCTCCGAATCCGCTGGTGGATCGAGTTCTTCTGACGGCTCCTCTTCGGGCGGCGGCTCGGTGTCTGGCGGTGGGTCTGTATCCAACGGCGACAGCGCTTCTGCTGGCAATCAGGGCGGCTCGCAGCAGCCTGGCTACATTACTGTGACGGTCTCAGTGACGTCGAGTGCCGTGGGTAACCCGGTGTCTTCTGGCGGTACGTTCACCTTCAACGAGGGCGCTACCCCCTACGATGCCCTGTGCGCACTGGGCCTTTCCGTAAATGCGCACGGCTCATCGTACGGCACGTATGTCGCCGCTATCGGTGGTTTGGCCGAGAAGGAGCACGGTGGTACAAGCGGCTGGATGTACTCTGTCAACGGCGTAACGCCCAACACGGCTTGCAGCAACTACGTTCTCTCCAATGGCGACAGCGTGGTCTGGTATTACGTAACGGGCTAAATGCCTCGACATAACATGCCAAACGGGCGGTTCGGACCAACATCCGAGCCGCCCGTTTTTATGCGAATGGGACGTCGTTTCCCAATCGAGGCTCAACCGGAAATCGCATCCCACTCTGAAGGTGAATTCCGGGACGCAATTTCCGCATCAGCATCCATTGGGAAAGCGCATCTCGTTCTAGACATCGATAACGGGATGTGCTTTCCGTTTCGGCGTCCGCGGGAAACTGCGTCCCGGAATCCACGCTCAGACCGGGATACGGTTTCCCGATGGGGCGGGTTTCGGAAAGCGTGCCCCGCTCTGGGGGCTCATTCCGGGATAGACTTTCCGCATGGGGGCTCATCTGGAAACTGCGTCCCGTTCTGTTGGCTGATTCCGGGACACAGTTTCCGCTAGGACGGCGTTGCGGAAGCTGCATCCCATTCTGAGGCTGCAATCTGGGATACACTTTCCGGAACAGCGCTCATGGGGAAACTGCGTCCCATTCATGCACCGTAGCCCGCCTTCCTCGGCAGACTCTGCAAACAAAAAGCCGGTTGGAACGAGAATTCCAACCGGCTGCGAAGCGAGATTATGTTGGGCCGTCTACGACCGTGCGCCCTCGAGGAAAAAGCGACGGCTAAAGTAGTTGTACCAGGTGACCAGGAACGTGGCGATGGCCTTCATGGCCTGGTAGCCGATACTCAAAAACGTGACGCCCACAAACATGTACAGGTCGTTGAGGCCCAGACCGATCACCGACAGGATGGTAAAGATCGTGAACTCGCGCTTACGGCTCATGCCCTCGCGATGGTCGAACACGTACTTCATGCTGAGCCAGTAGTTAACCACGACGGACGTGGTAAACGAGACCGTCGTGCTCATCAAAAAGTCGAGGTGGAACAGCTCGACGAGCGCAATAAGCATGCCCCAGTCGACGCCAAAGGAGATAAGACCTACGACAGCGAACTTGAGGAACTGCTTGGTATGAGGTTGTGCCAGCGCGTTGCGCACGTAATCACATCCAATGCGTTGATGAATCGAGCAACGAGATACTTTAGAGCTTTTGCATGGCAAACGTAAGGTCTTTGGCAAGAACTATACGAACTCGCCAAATATTCAAGTGGAAATCCGCAAACGCTGCAAATCTTCCCGTAAACGAGCAAGGCCCAGGCAACGCTACGCTCGACGCGCGTCATCCGCAGGTCCCCGTAGTGCAACGAGGAGGCCGAGCTATTTGGTCTGCTCGCCCTCTAGGAAGATCTTTCGCGTTACAAAGTTGTAGACCATGACGAGCGCGGTAGCGCAAATCTTGGCGATATTGGCCTCGAGGCCCAGGCCGGCGTTGAGGGTCAGCACGATGCCGTCGTTGAGCGCCAGGCCAATAACGGATAGCACGACAAAGATGATGAACTCGCGGCGGCGGCTCATGCCCTCCTTGTGTGCAAACACGTACTTCATGCTCGCGACGTAGTTAAAGATGAGCGAGACGATAAAACCGCTGGTGTTGGCGATCAAGATGTTGAGGCCCAGGCCGTAGTGGAGCAGATTCATGATGCCAAAGTCGATGACGGTGGCAACGACGCCGACGACGCCAAACTTTATGATCTGCGCAAGGAGCTTTTGCATGGTACCTGCCTTAGGGTGGCGCCGGGGCGCCGCGGGGATGACAAACCTAGCAAGTTTAACCAATCCCCGCAGGCGGGGCTAGGCGCGCTCCTCGATAGCACCGTTTCTATATGCATCGAGGAGCTGGCGCAGGTCTTGGATCTGACTGCGAATCTTGACGCCGGTATCGGTGTCGCTCACCATGCGGCGCCGGTCGGCCTCGTCAAAGCGGTTGGTCTCGCTTTCGATATCGATGTTGCGGGTGAGCGCCTCGGCAACGCTGGTAAAGGCCTGGTGCGACTTAAGGCGGCATCCGCGCGAGCTCGAGATGAGCGTGTAACCGGCGATGCCCGTTTTGGGGTGGTAGGCGCGACAGAAACCGCCGTCGATGACCAGCAACTTTCCGTTGGCGCGGATGGGCTGCTCGCCCTTGGTGGTCTTGACGGGCGTATGGCCGTTGATGATATGGCCCGTCGGCGAGCAGGCCATGGGGGCGACGCCAAACTCCCGCATGATGTCGTCGCAAACGGACGAGGACGTGGTGAGCGTGTAGTACGGGTCCATCGGCTCGACCCACGTGCTCTTGTCGGCAATGTAGGCGCGCTCGAAGGTGCGCACCACGCGTCCGCTGGCGGGTGAGTTAAAGCCGATCCACAGGTACCACATCCAGTCGAGGGCATCGCGGTCGCCGGCACGCCAGGCGCGGCGGGCGATATAGTCGCAAAAATCAAAATAATCGCGGCCGGCGTGCCAGGTACCCAGGCAGTTCATGCTGCTAAAGGTGCCGTCTTCGTTGAGCGGTACGCAGCCGTGGAACAGCAGATTGCCGTTGGCGACCTTATACATGGAGCCGTGGGTATAGAGGAAATCGATGTGGCGATGCAGATGATCGGCGGTGACAAACTCGGACACGAGCTTGTCTATGATGTGCTGTTCCTCGGGCGTGAGCGTGTAGGGGTCTGCCGGATCGACGGTGGGGAAGTCGTTGGTCGTGAGCGGCCACACACTGCCGTCGGCGAGGGTGACCGTGCCGGCGTCGTGATCGACCTTGTCGAGCAGTAGACGGTCGGCCATGTCGAACTCGGGGTGGCGCTGGATAATCTGGCCCTCGAGCTTAAAGAGCAGAACGTTGATGGCTTTGATGAGCGGGCTGATGGGCTCGCCGGCGGTATAGGTAGCGTTGGCAAAGGCGACAAGCTCGCGCAGCGAGATGCCGTAGTCGTTCTCGAGAATCTCGTAGTTGTCGTAGCGCAGGTTGTTGCGTAGCACCGTGGCGATGCAGGCGGGCTCGCCGGCAGCGGCGCCCATCCACAACAGATCGTGGTTGCCCCACTGAATATCGAGCGAATGATAGGTGAGCAGGCGGTCCATAATCTTGGCCGCGCCGCCGCCGCGGTCGAAGATGTCGCCCACCAAGTGCAGGTGGTCCACAGCGAGGCGCTTGATGAGCGAGGCGAGCGACTCGATAAAGTCGTCGGCGCTGGCGGTCTCCAAGATGGATTCGATAATGCGCTCGTGATAACGCACGCGGTAGTTGTTCTCGTCCGGATGCGTGTGCAGCAGCTCGTCGATGATGTAGGCGTAATCGCGCGGGATGGCCTTACGTACCTTGGAGCGGGTGTAGCGGCTCGAAAGCGAGCGGGCAACCACAATGAGCTGGTTGAGCATGGTCTTGTACCAGGTGGGCGAGTCCTCGTGCCGGCTGCGGACCAGATCGATCTTCTCGCGCGGGTAGTAGATGAGCGTGCACAGCTCGCCCTTTTCGTTAAAGGAGAGCGTGTCGCCAAAGATTTCGTCGACATGCTCGCGCACGACGCCCGAGCAGTTGTTGAGGATGTGCATAAAGGCTTCGTACTCGCCATGCACATCGCTCATAAAATGCTCGGTGCCCTTGGGCAGGTTGAGGATGGCCGAGAGGTTGATGATCTCGGTGAATGCGGATTGCTCGGTGGGGAACTGTCTCGACAGCAGGCGCAGATACTTGAAGTCTTGCGGATTGCGATCGAATGCGACCATGAAACACCTTCCGATGTGGTTGGTAAAATTGATAAACAGCGTCAAACGTTTATCAGTATGCGCCGCTTTTGTTTCAATTGGGGTTAGGAGATTGAATTGTTGGCCGAACGGTTTGCTAAATCGATTTAGTCGAGGTAGATATGGCGGTTGAGTGGAGACGTAGGGTCGTTTTGCAGGCGCATACCTCCGGGATCGCTAGAGATGATGACGGTAAAGATGTTCACTACCTTTGGTTCAATTTGGTAAATAACGGACATTTGTACCGTATTCACGCATGCTGTGCGATAATTTGCGCAGCAATGAGTAAGGAGCCTCATATGAGTGATTTTGTCCTGACCTGTGAATCCGCCGCCGATCGAACCCGTGAGTTCTTTGCGTCGCGCAATATTCCTGTCGTGTGTTTTCATTACGAGATCGACGATGTTGTCTATACGGACGATCTGTATCAGTCGATTACGCCGGACGAGTTTTTTGCTCAGATTGCCGCGGGCGCCATGCCCAAGACGTCTCAGGTGAGCGTGGGTGAGTACGAGGAGTTTTGGGAGCCGTTTGTTGCCGAGGGTAAAGACGTGCTGCACCTGACGTTGTCGTCGGGTATTTCGGGCACGTATGGATCGGCCTGCGTTGCGGCGCAGATGCTCGCGGATCGCTATCCCCAGGGCGGCAAGGTGCGCGTCATCGATTCGCTGGCGGCGTCTTCGGGCCTTGGCCTGCTGGCGGAATGTGCCGCCGACGTTCGCGATGGCGGCGCTTCGCTCGAGGAGACGGCCGCTTGGATTGAGGAGCATAAACTCAACCTGCACCACTGGTTCTTTTCGACCGATCTGTCGAGCTACCTGCGCGGCGGTCGCATTTCGGCCGCGAGCGCGATTATCGGCACGGCACTCAAGATTTGCCCGCTTATGACGGTCGATTGCGAAGGTGAGCTGGCGCCGCGTGAGAAGATTCGCACCAAGAAGCGTGCGATTTCCGAGATGGCTAAGACCATGATGGCACACGTGCAGGGCGGTGCGGATTATTCGGGTAAGTGCATCATGTCGCACTCGGCGTGTCGCGAGGATGCCGAGGCAGTTGCGGCGCTGATAGAGGAACAGATTCCGCAGCTTAAAGGCAAGATTGAGATTAATGACATCGGTACTCTGATTGGCTCGCATACCGGACCTGGTACGGTGGCGCTCTTCTTTATGGGCGACAAGCGCGTGGACTAACGTTTGTGGGCTGGCTGACGGTTTTAACGGCTACGCCTGTCCTCCTGACATTTGATAACAGAAAAAGGCCCGTCCCGTTGTTTGCGGGGCGGGCCTTGCTGTTGCGGCTAGCGTTTCTTTCCACGGAAGAAGAAACCGTGTAGCGAGGGCTTGAGTCCGCGGTTGGCGCGACGCTCCTCGATATGATCGTGGATCGAGGCGACGCGCTCGATGACCTCGTCGGGAATCGGCACGTCGGGATTCATGTTCTCGACCTGGCTGATCTCGGCGGCGGCGACCTGGTCGATAATGGGCACATCGTCGCGCGAGATGACAGGCGTGGCGTCTTCCTTCATCTTGCGGTAGCGCTCCATCATGTCGGTTTGCAGCTGCTGGGCCGAAGGCGGCGTCCAGATGATAGCGTTGGCGCCGGCGGCGATGGTTTCACGGATGCTCTCGGGCGTCTTGCCACCCGGTGCGATGAGCGGCAGGCTGGGATAGTGCTCTCGCAGTTCGCGTAGGACCTGGGGTGTGTTTTTGCCGGCGGCGATGTTGAGGATCTTGGCCCCGGCGCGCACCTTGGCGTGGGCATCGTCATCGCAGCGAACGACCGTGGCGATGACGGGGATGTCGGCGATGTTGGTGATGTGCTCGACCATCTCGGCGGTAGCGGGGGAGTTGACCACGCAGCCCGCCGCGCCCTGCATCTCGGAGACGGCCGCCATCTGCACGGAGCGCTTACCGGTGGTGGTACCGCCGCCAACGCCCACAAAGACCGGGCACTCGGCAACAGTCAGCAGCGCCTGCGTAATGGCGGGCTGCGGCGTGAAGGGGTAGACGGCAAACACGGCGTCGGCATTGGAGTTGCGGATGACCGCCACGTCGGTGGTGTAGATGAGCGATTTGATGCGGCGTCCAAAGAGCGTAAAGCCGCTGGCCTCCTCGATCTCATCGGGCATGCGGAGGGCCGCCTTGCGCAGGCGCCCGTCGATGGGCAGCGGCTCCATGGGCAAAAGGCCGCTGGGGGTTACAGCCACCTGGGGCTCGGTAAATTCGTCCGCAAGCTCAACCTCTGAGAAATCGACCGAGGCGACGATGTCCTCGTGAACCTCGGCGGGAACATCGATGGGGGCTTGGTCGTTCGTCGCGGCGGGCGTGTCGAAGGAGCTGGTGGCGACAAAAGCGTCAACACGCTCGTTCAAATCGTTGAGAGAATCCATTGCGGTCCGTTTCTATAATGTGCGGTCGGCAGCGTGCGACCGGCGCTACGTTGCTAAAACGTTTGACGAGTTGATTTTTCCCCGCCGCGCTATCCGTTAGACCGAAGGGCCGGCGAACGTGAAGGAGCTGTGGTGGCAGGTTTTGAGGTGCTATCTTAAATGTCCCGTTTATAAGAGAGGTGGCGCGGTATGGAAATCACGACGATATTGAGCTCGATTGGCCTATGCGTGGGCGCAATCGTAGCCGCCGCGGTCATCTACTTTGTGGTTACGGCCATTAAGGGCAAAAAGGCCGAGCGCAAGGAGCGTGAAGCGCTTGCGCGGCATAAGGACCAGCAGGACAAGCGCGCACGGAGATAGCTTGTTGAGTTGGTCCGTGCGCTAGCTGCGTTTTCGGATCAGAGCGATGTAGAAGCCCTCAAAGTCGCGGCTGGGCGGGATGGTCAGCGTGCCGGGCATGCCGTTGGCGACGGTCGAGACGTGGCCGGTGGCGATGGCCTCGGTGAGGGCGTTGCTCTCGACGCGTGGCTCTTCGCCAGCTTCCTGAGCACGGCGCGCTTCGCTTTCGCTCGGCGTGCCGTCGAGGGGGATGAGCTCGCAGTCCATGTGTTTGTCGAGGGCCTCCTGCAGGGCGTCCTCGTTTTCCTGCGGCAAGATCGAACAAGTCGAATAGGCGAGCGTGCCGCCCGGCTTGAGGGCGCCCATGGCGCGGTCCAGAAGCGCGCGCTGCGAGCGGGCGCACTTGCAGAGCAGCTGCTCGGTCAGGCCGCGCAGGCTTTTCTCGTTGCCGCTGATGACGGTGCCCGTGCCGGTGCAGGGGGCGTCGAGCAGGATGCGGTCAAAGCGGAAGAATTCGTCGAGCTCGCGTGCGTCGATACGCATGACGGGTACGTTTTTGGCGCCCTGGCGGCCCAAGTTGGCCTCGAGCTTTTCGGCGCGGGGAATGCTCATCTCGCAGGCGGTGAGGTGCGCCTGTCCCTGGGTGAGGGCGGCGATCTGCGTCGTCTTGCCGCCGGGGGCCGCGCACATGTCCAGGATATCCTCGCCGGCCTGAGCGCCCAGCACCAAAGGAGGCATCATGGACGACAGGCTCTGCAGGTAGATTTTGCCGTTGCGGTAGATGTCGAGATCCCACAGATCGGATACCTGGGCCTCGGGCAGGATGAAAGCGTCCGGGTACCAGGCAACGGTTTGGTGGGCGATGCCGGCTGCGTCGAGCGCGGCGGCGATGTCCTCGGCGGTTGCCTTGAGCGTGTTGGCGCGCAGCGTGACCGGTCGCGTGGCTGCGGCGCCAAAGCCCTCGATCATGAGCTCGGCATCGGCAGGCGCATAGGCGCCGGCGACCGTATCGACCATAAAGCGCGGCAGGTCGGCGGCGGGGTGTTGGGCGGCAAGCTGGTCGGAAAGCTCGGTAGCGGCAAACTGCCTAAGCTTGAGCTCGGGCTTAACCTGCTTTTTCTGCTTACGACGACGTGGCTTGGACATCCGTCTTTCCTTCCCATTCCATTAAAAGTAGTCAATTTGGGACGGGGCTATTTTAGCTGCCCGTCCGTTTCGGCAGGCGTTGCAGTTAAATTTGGGACGGGGTAGCTAAAATAGCCCCGTCCCAAATTGACTAGTCTGCCTTGGCGTTTGTCTAGTACTGGCTCTCGTGCTTGCTAAAGAAGTCGAAGCGCGGGGGCAGCGGCTTTACGCGGTGCTCGCCGGGCTTCTCGCCCAGGCTCTCCACAAACTCATCCGTGGAGGCAAAGATGTTATCCCAGCTAAAGAAGGCGACCGGATCGACGTCGAAGTACTCGCAGATGAGCTCGCAGCCGGCCGGCACAATACCGTGCATGAGCACGGTCGCCACGCGCAGCTCGGTGAAGGCGTCGACCAGTGCCTGCGTCATTGCGGCGTTGGCTGGCTCGCCCTCGAGCTTGTTGGCGGCCTTGGAGGCGTCGCTCCAGCGCTTGTTGGCGGCACGCAGGTAGTCGTCGCACACGGCGAGCGCGCGGTGCGTCTCGAACTTGTACATGGCCTGCTCAAAGGCGAGAGCTGCCTGCTCGGCGGCTTCGACCACGGTGGCGGAGGCGGCACCGGCGGGGATGCATCCGTTGCGGTAGGGGCTCTCGTCGCCCTCCTTGACGGCGACGCCGTAGAAGCAGCTGCGGGCCAGGCGGTTGAACACGCCGGTCAAAAGCGCGCTCTCCTTAAGGGCCGGGTCGATAACGCGCTTGTCGTCGCAGGCGCGCACCTCGTTGCCGTCCTTGTCCTTGCCGGTCACGCGTGTGTCATATGCCTTGGGGCTAAAGCTCACCGGCTTCTCGGACAGGCCGAGCGACAGCCAATGCGCACGCATCTGCTCGCAGGTGTAGTGATTGAGCAGGTCGTCTGCCGGCGGGGGAGGCGTCTGCGAGGACGAGCTGGCTTTTTTGCCCATGTAGAGCAGGTGATAGCAGGCGCTGACGGTGCTCTGCGTGAGGTTCCAACCCAGGGCCTCCCACATGGCGGTCTGCGCGATGCAGTAGAAGTAGATGTTGTCCTGACCGATAAACTGGTAGATCTGTGCGTCGTCCGAGCACCACCAGTCGCGCCAGTCGAGCGAGCTGTGCTGGTAGGTGGGCGCGGGGACCTGCGTGGAATCGGCGGCGGGCTCGCCCATGAGGGCGGCATCCTGGGCGGCGACGCCCTCGGTCACGCCGGCGGCGCGGGCATCGCGGGCGAGCACGGTGCGGGTGTAGCTGATGGGCGCCCACAGGCTCTCGGGCCAGCACCAGCAGGTGACGTCGGAGACGCCATCGACCTCGGGCACCGGAACGCCCCAGTCGATGTTGCCGGTGATGCGGAAGGGCACGAGCGCCTTGCCGCTACGGAAGCGCACGCCGCCGTTGGCGAGTACCGCGTGGGCGTCGTCGCGCTCCTTCCAGCTGGGGAAGGTGACGGTAAAGCTGCTCTTGTTGCCTTCGGGCTCCAGCACGGTGTGCTCGGGGAGCTGGTCCTCGACGGCGTCGAAGGCCTCGCGGAACTTATTCTGGATGTAGAGCTGTGCCGGCAGCAGCCACTCCTCCATGGTCTTGGAGACCACGGAGCGAACCTGCGGGTTCTGGGCGAGCTTGGCAGTATAGGTCTTCATAAAGTCGAGGTAGGCGGGCAGGTCGAAGTAGAGGTTGTCGACCGGGCGCAGCTCGGGCACCTCGCCGGTGAGCTGGCTCTTGGGCGCGATGAGCTCCTCGGGCTCAAACTGGTGGCCCAGGTCGCACTCGTCGGCATAAGCCTTCTCGGACTTGCAACCTTGGATGGGGCAGCGGCCGATGACCTGGCGACCGTTGAGGAACGTGCCGGCCTTGGCGTCGTAGAACTGCAGGGTAGAGCGCTTGGAGATGGTGCCCTGCTCGTGCAGGCGCTCGATAATCTCGGCGGTCACCTTGTTGTGAATCTGCGCCGCCGGCTCAAGGCCCGAGCCGCCGTAGATATCGCAGCTGATGTTGTAGTTGTTGAGGGTCGCGGCCTGACGGGAGTGATTGGACTCGACATACTCGCTAATGGACTTATCGTAGCCCTCGTTCTCCTTGAGCTTGCGGTAGCTCTCCATGATGGGCGAGCCGTAGCAGTCGGTGCCCGAGGTGAAGATGACGTTCTCGCGGCCCAGGCGGTCGCGCAGGAAGCGGGCGAAGAAGTCGGCCGGGACAAAGACGCCGCCAACGTGGCCAAAGTGAAGACCCTTGTTGCCATAGGGCTCGCCGGCGGTAACGATGGCGCGGCGAGGCCAGCTGGGACGGTCGTTCATGGAGTATTTGGATGCCATGGGACTCCTTCGCATATGGTGAGAGCGCAGCCGGGCGCAAGGCCTGGCGACGCGGTGGTCAATTCGTGCATATCGTTCGACATTATCGCACATGCGGACGGGTACGTGGCAGGGGCGCTATCCTAAGATGCTATGAATGAGATTTCCAACATACATGCGTTTGAAGACGAGGATTTCCTGCACGCTTGCTTTGTGTGGGGGATGGCCGTGCTTGGCGCATTTGCCGTGTGCCTGGTGCCGGTGTTTATGCTGCTGGGTGGGCCCGCGGACTTGGATGCGGCTGACGCGGGTGGCTGGACGGCTGTCTTGGGCTGGATAGTTGGCTTGGCTGCGGTTTCGGCGGCGTCATTTGCCGTGCACGAGTTGGTGCACGGCGTGTTCTTTAAGCTGCTGGCTCCTGCGGGCGCGCAGGTTACCTTTGGGGCGAACCTCGAGACGTGCATGATCTATGCCTGCGCCGAGGGCGTTGTGTATTCGCGCCGGCGGTACATGGCAGTTTGTCTGGCGCCGACGGTTGTCGTGACGACAGCATTTGCCCTGGGGTTTGCGTTTTCGGGCTATCCGCTGCTGTGCTACCTGGCAGCCGGCTTGCATTTGTCGGGCTGTGTGGGCGACTGGTATTACGTGCGGACCATTTTGCGCGACCGCCGCATTGTCGCCTGCGAGGACACGTCCTTTGGCGTTCGCTTTTTTGGTCAGTAGTCTTTTTGGGACGGGGTTTTTTTGACTACTTTCCTGTTGATGCAGGTATTTGGAACTGCTTGACGTTAAAAGTAGTCAAAATAGCCCCGTCCCAAAATGAACTGCCTCCCATTTCTTGGACACGAGAAATGGGAGGCTTTTTATGCGAGTCGACTTGAGGGTGAAGCACGACATCGAGGCCAGGAAGGCGGCG